>NZ_JAWLHP010000020.1:0-46372 GCF_041690275.1 Thioalkalivibrio sp. | reverse complement strand
CTCGCCTCATCCCCGTCGGGGCAATCGTTGCGTCGCCCCTCCTGCGCCCATAAAAAAACCGCCGGCCCGTCTTCACGCGCCGGCGGCCTGTTTCGTGACCTGACGGTGGGCGTCAGCAGCCGCCGAAGCCATCGGCCTCCATCTTCGCCTCGAAGGCGGACAACGCATCGGCGCCCGTCTTCAGGTCTCCGGACTCGCCGTCCCAGTCCTCGGGCTGGATCTTCACCAGCCAGCCCTCGCCGTAGGGATCCTCGTTGATCAGGCCCGGCTTGGCGGCAACGGCGTCGTTGGTGGAGACCACTTCACCCGTCACCGGGGTCTTCGCGGGACCCACCCACTTGCCGGACTCGACGGTCGCGCAGGACTTGTCCTTCTTGACGGTCTTCCCCGCCTTCTTCGGCGTGTACGAGACGATCGTGCCCGCGAGCGAGCAGGCGTAGGAGGTCAAGCCAACGGTGGCTGTGCCATCGCTCTCCTTCCGCACCCACACGTTGTTCTCGATGTTGTAGAGCAGGTCTTCAGGAAACTCACAACCCCGAACTGCACCCATGATGCCCTCCCGTTGTCTGAAAAACTGGAAGAACCGGCCTCAGAAGTTCAGCGTCTTGTCGCAACGCAACACCAGATCGGCGAGCTCGCTGGCCCGGTTCACCTCATCGACCTCGGGGATGAGGTCGGCTGATGCGTCGATTTTATACCCCGGCAAAGCAGGGTGGCAAACGTGGAGGCGCACGCCGGCCCGCTTGGCATCCCGAATGAAATCGATAATCAGCTTGCCGCCTTCCATGGCCCTCAGTTCTTCCGCGACGCCCTTCTGCATCAGGCGGACACCCTCCATCGTAAAGAAAATGTGCACGTCCACGTCCATCGCGGCCAGTACCGATCCCAGATAGAAGGGCGTGGCGCAGCGGTGGGGATCGGAGGGGCCCGACGTCATCACGATCACGACGGTCTGTTCTTCGTTGTCCAGGTAGTGGTGCTCGGCGGTCATCTCGAACTCCTCTCCGTCAGCGGGTGCGTCGCTGGCAATGAATGTCCTCGTCGCGCGCGCGCTGGCAATAGCCCTTCTCCGCCTCGTCACCGGTCACGAAGCCGCTGAGCGCCGACTCGGCGCCGTTCACGGCCTCGACGCGGGCCACCCAGGCGTTATAGGGGTCGGAGTTCAGCAGCAGGGGATTTTCCAGCACCTCGGAATTCCCCTCGACGATGGTGCAGTCGATGAAGTTCGGGATCGGCCCGGCCCACTTCCCGCTCTCGATGGTGGCCACCGGCTTGCCGGGCGGCCGGCGGGTGCCGGGCCGGCGTACGCGGACGTGGATGATCTTGCCCGCGATGGTCTGCGACAGGTCGGTCATTCCGACGGTCAGGGTATCGTCGTCCTCGCGCCGCACCCAGATCTGGAATTCGTCGTCGTAGAACAGCTCCGGATGAAACTCGCAGCCGTTGCACTCCATGTGTTGCCTCCTGCAATCGCCGTTGGCCACCTGGTGGCGGGTGGTGGGCACGCTGCGCCTTGCCCACCCTGCCGGCTGCTCCATGCGCCATGGCTTGACCGAAGAGAATGGTGGGCACGCTGCGCCTTGCTCACCCTACGTCGCGGCGCGGGAATTGGCCAGCGCGCAGCGTGCCCGCCGAGGCTGACAACCGGCGGGCACCGCCGATCAGATCACGCCCTTCTCCTTGAGCAGCCCGATCGAGTCGCTGACGTTCTCGTGGATGCCCAGCTTGCGCGGGGAGAGGCCCATCGAGAGCCCGAGGAGCTGCGTGAAGTACAGCACCTTCACACCCGTCTTGATACCGAACTCCGTCTCCGCGCGGACCTGGTGCATCTCCAGGCCGGAGTGGCAGGTCGGGCACTCGGTCGCGATCACCTCGGCCCCGGAATCCTCGGCGGCCTGCAGCAGGTTAAGCACCAGCTGCGTCGAGGTATCGGAATCCGACAGGGTATGCGCGCCGCCGCAGCAGGAGGTCTTGAGCGGATAGTCGACGTTCACGGCCCCGGCGGCTGCGAGCAGGTCGTCCATGAAATGCGGCTTGTAGCTGGACTCGGAGCCGGGTCCCTGGTCCTTCTCCGGGAAGATCTGGCGCGGCCGCGTGTACATGCAGCCGTAGTAGTTGGCGATCTTGATGCCGTTCAGGCTCTTGGTCATCTTCTGCTTGATGCCCTCGGGACCCAGTTCCTCCATCAGCCACTCGAGCAGATGCAGGGTGCGCACGTCACCGTTGTAGACCGGATCGTCCGCCTTGCGCGCAAGGTCCTGCACCGTGTCCATCGCATCCTGCGAGGTCGCGGTCTCGAACTCGGCCTTCTTCAGGTTGTGGTAGCAGCCGTTGCATGGCGCCATTACGGTGTCCATGCCCATCTGCTCGGAGGCGATCGCCATGTTCCGGGCCGACAGGTAGGTCTGCAGCATCGGATGGACGTTCTTCACCTCCATCGCGCCGCAGCAGTTGTAGTCGCGAAGGTTCTCCATTTCCAGACCCAGCGCCTTCACCAGCTGGCGGGTGGAACGGTCGTAGGGGCCGCCGGAACCCTCCAGCGCACATCCCGGGTAGTAAGCAACCTTAGCCATGAGCGGCCTCCTTCTGTTCGCGGACGTAGGCCTGGAGGACCTCGCCGGTCTTGCCCCAGCTCTTGGTCTTCGGCGTGAACACCAGGTTCAGGCCCATGCGCATGCCATGGGCGATGGGCAGGCCCTTCATCATCCTCTTGCTGAACTCCACCAGCCAGCCCTGGACCAGCGGCTGCCCGGTCTTCTTGAAGAAGTTCTTGAGCACCTTGGAGTCCTCGATCCGCCCGTGGGCGTAGATCTGGTCGGCAAACTCCTCGTCGAAGATGCGCGAGGGCGACTTCTCGGTGATGCCTTCCTCCTCCATCCAGTGCGACAGGGCCTTCATCACGCCCTCGGGCTTGACGTCCTTGGGGCAGATGTTCGTGCACTTGTTGCACGAGACGCACTGCCAGATGATGTCCTTGTCCTTGATCAGCTCGTCGGTGAGACCCAGCCGGGTGAGGTAGATCCAGTAGCGCGGATTGAACTGAACGTTCTGCGCGTACATCGTGCACGAGTTCGTGCAGGAACCGCACTGCCAGCAGCGATGGACGTTCTCGCCGCCTACGTACGACTGGATCTTCGCCTCGAAGTCGTCGTCGTAGTCCTTGATGGTGCGCGGCGTGATCATGGTGTTCCAGTGGCCGGAGACGTCGACGCCGTCGACCACCAGCGAGTCGTGTTCGAGCAGGCGCTCGTCCTCGATCAGTGACTTTTCATGTATCGCCATTTCGTTCTCTCTCCCGGCGTCCGGTTTCCGCCGGACGTTGCTGTTGATTCGCTGCTGGAAGACACCAGGCGGGCCGCCATCGCGACGGGTCAGGACCCATCGGGAGCCGCGAGGCCTGCGTTGCCTCTGGCGCGGCATGGACCACCCGCTTTCCGGGCCGTCGGGACCGGCCTGCGGCGGTTTGATGTGCCACGCCCATCAGTGCCGCGCTGCCGTCGAAACGACCGGGCCTCGCTTGATCCTCTCCCTAGTGCAGCGTCTCCTCCGTTGCGGCCTTGAGGCGCCCGCCGGGCGCGTCGATGCCGAGTATCTTCACCACCAGTTCCAGCGGATCCTGCTGCGCTCCGAACTGCGCATCGATCATGCCCATGCCCATCGAAAGGGACCGGGCATAATCGGAATAGGCCTGCGCCCACACCAGGTCGACGACGAAGTGCATGTCGCGGTAGAAGCCTTCCTCGCCCAGCGCATCGTAGAACCACCGGCGGGCACCCTCGATCGAGGCAACGGTGTCGCCGATCGGAACCTGCCGCATGGTGTCGTTGCCCTGGATGAACTCGCGCAGGGCCCCGGTCGTCGTGCCCGCGTCCCAGACCCAGCGGGCCGCCAACGGCACGGACTCCGGATCCCGGAAGTGCAGCATCTCCGCCGCGAAGTCCCAGAACGCGCGGCGCAGCTTCTTGTCCTCGCCGGCGATTCCGGCGAAGGCATGAAGGCGGTCATCGACCGAGAGTTCCGACTCGGCCAGCTCCCGCATACCCTGGAGCAGTGCTCCCTCGCGCTCCGCCAGCGCCGGGCCCAGCTTGCGACGGACCGTAAACACCAGGCCGCCAAGCGTACGCAGGTCCGTGCCGTCGATCTCCGGTCCCTTGGCGAGGACCCGAGTGAAGACCTCCTGCTTGCTGCGCAGGGCCTCGATGAACGTCTCGAGGCCTTCCACGCCGCCGGCCTCGGCGATCGCGGCGCGCAGGCTCCCCAGCTTCGTCGCCAGGATCTCCTTGTTGAAGGTGACCTGGAGCGGCTCGGGGACCAGCCCCGAGCCGGAAGCCTCGGCCCCTGCCTCAGCTGGCCTTTTGAACCAGCGCATGCAGGTCACCGACGGCCCGGCCAGCCGCGGCAGCGCCCTGGGCAATGGAATCGTCGATGGTCTCGGGACCATAGGCGGCGCCGCAGGAGTAGATGCCCCGGCGCGTGGTTCCGCAGGTGTTGGTGTAGTGCTCGGCACGCTCGATGAACCCGTGCTTCTCGAGGCCGACGCCGAAGACCTGCGAGATCTCCGGGTTGTCCGCGTTCGGGTCCATGCCGATCGCGTGCACCACGATGTCGAACGGAATCACGATCGGGCGCTTCACGAGGGTGTCCTCGCCCTTTACCAGCAGGCGGCCGTCACCCGAGGCGGTCACCTCGGCGATACGGGCCTTCACGAACTTCGTCTTGAACTCTTCCTGGGACTTCCAGTAGAACTTGTCCTCGTAGAGCCCGTAGGTCCGGATGTCCATGTAGTAGATGAACACGTCGGTCTCGGGGGAGAGTTCCTTGATCTCCATCGCCAGGTTCGCAGAGACCGTGCAGCAGATCTTCGAGCACCACTCGCGGCCGATCTGGCGGTCGCGCGATCCCACGCACAGCAGGATGCAGACCCGCTCGGGCACACGGCCGTCGGACGGGCAGGCGATCTTGCCGGCGGCGACCATCTGCTCCATCTGCGTGGTGGTCAGCACGTCCTCGAAGGTCCCGAAGCCCCACTCCGGCTTGTTGATGGAATCGAAGTGGGTGAACCCGGTGGCGAGCACCACCGCGCCGGCCGCGACCGACTCGCCGTTGCTCAGCGTCGCGGTGAAGTTGCCGGCGTCGCCGTCGAGCTTGGTGACCTTCGCGCCCTTGTGGATGGTGACGCTGGCATCGTCCTCGACGCGCTTGACCATGCGGCCGATCGCGTCCTTCGCCCACTCGCCGGACGGCACCAGCTTGGCGTAGCCCGACAGGATCGGCGCACCGCCGAGCGTGTCTTCCTTCTCCACCATCACGGCCTTGTAACCGGCGGCGGTCACGTTTGCCGCGGCGGTGAGGCCGGATGGCCCCGCACCCACGACCAATACCGTATCCTGCGTCATGCCTTGCCTCCGTACGCGAGTTCGGGGTTGTACAGGTATTCGATGTTCCCGGCTTCAACCTCCTTGAGGTAGGCCTGGAAGTTCTTCTTCGCCTCGGACCAGGAGATACCCATCTTTTCGACGAGGTCCTCGCAGGGGGAGGCGTGCCACTGCAGCTGCACGATCTTGAACGGGTCGGCTCCGCAGGCCAGCGCGGCAAACTGAACCTCGGCCATGATCGGCACCTGGAAGTCCTGTTCGTGGGCCTTGCCGATCCACTGGTTCTTGTCCATCGTGGTCACACAGCCGGTATCGTTGGCGAGCAGCACGTCGGCGTTGGCTTCCTCGCGCACCACCTTGATCTTCCGGTCCATCGTGAACGAGCGGGTGAACTCGCGCTCGGAGATGATATGGCGGAAGCCGAAGCCGCAGCAGTCGTACCAGGTCGAGTAGTCGATGACCTGGGCGCCCAGCGCCTTGGCGGTGGAGGTGATGATCGCAGTGCGGTTGCCGCCGAGCACGTCGGGATCGTAGATCGCGTCCTCGTGGACCATCTTGTAGTAGTGGCAGGCCACGTGCGCGGTGGTGCGGATGTTGGACACGTCGATGGTCTGGAGCTCGGAGGCGATGCGATCGCGCATCACGTGCACCCACTCGGAGTAGTGGATGATCTCCTCCGGAATCACCAGCTTGCCATCAACCAGCCGGCCCAGCTTGCCAAGGATCTTGGTGACCTTCTCGCGCAGTTCGGCCGATTCCACCAGGTACTTGCGGATCTCCTTGTAGTTGCCGAAGGAGGTGCCGCAGTGCACCAGCGGGAAGAAGTGACCGAGCTCGTGGCCATGCTGCTTGCCGGCGACATAGGCCTGGTGGAAGTTGCGCAGGAACACCGCGGCCAGCGACTCCACGTTGCCGATGCCCGAACCATGGTAGTTCCAGGCGGTGCAGGAGGTCTGGTCGGTCTCGTCCAGGTAGTCCTTGCCCGGCACGAAGCCGAACTTGTTCATGAACCACAGCAGCGAGGTCGGGTAGCCGGGGATGTTGCCGCACTGACCGCAGGACTTGTGGTGCCACAGCTGCTTGGTCGGGATCTGCTTGTCCCAGCCGAAGAGGGTCTTCACACCGACCGGCTCGTGCTGGTCGCCGATGCGGTGGATGATGATCTGCCCGTCCTTCTCGAGCTCGTACATGTGCTCACGGACATCGTCCATCCGGTCGCCGAGGTCGATGGTGCGGCGGTCGACGTGCTTGCGCACCCAGTCGGTGGCCTTGACGGCGTCTTCGCGCGACAGGTCTGTCGCCTGGAAGAAGGATCCGTGACCGGCGATGCCCTGCCCGTCGGTGTTGTGGAAGCCGGGCTTCATCGTGCCCGCACCTGCACCCTGTGCGCTCTGATTGTGATTACCTGGGGTATGTTCGCTCATCGGTATGCTCCTGGTGGATTCGGATGCTGATGACGGCGGCTTCAGTCGTCGTCTTCTTCTTCCTGTTCTTCGAGCCAGTCTTCGTAGTCCTCACGCTTCTCGTCGATGAAGTCCTCGATGACGTCGAAGAGGTTTTCGTCCATGAGCTCGAGGGATTTCAGTACACCGGTCATTTCCCAGATGGTGTACATCTCGACCGAGGTCTTCAGCGAGACCTCCCAGGCGGTCTCCACGGTCTGCAGCGTCTTGACCGGGATCGCCTTGCGCAGCACGCGCAGATCACCTTCGACCTTCTGGATGTTCGGGCCCCAGTCGGGGAAGTGATCGGGCTGGATCATGTCCGGCGACAGCTGGTTACCGGTCGTGATCAGCTTCAGCATCACGCGGCCGAAGGGACGCAGCACGTCCTTGGCCGACTGCATCTCGTGCTTGATGGCCACCTCGCGCATGATCGCGACCAGGCCGCCGGGCGAATTCTTGAAGGGGCACCGCGCGGCACAGGTCATGCACTGCGCACAGGCCCAGATCTTCTCCTGCATCGCGTCGTAGATCTGCTCGACGTTCTCCGTCCACAGTAGCTGGACGATCTCGCGTGGCGAGTAATCGTAGAACTGCGCCGACGGACAGGTCGCCGTGCAGATTCCGCAGTTCAGGCAGCCGTTGAGTTCGTGGTCGTACCGGAAGTCACCACGTATGTCATCGAAGATTTGCTGCATCTCAGCATATGTCGCCATGTTCCACCTCTTCGCTGGTTGCGATGCAGGGTTTCCTGCTACTGGCAGCCTAGACCGAGTCTAAGACCCCGCTCCAGTTACCTTAAGGCAACCGCCGGATTTGTTGTTCGGATTAGTCAGGAATTCGAGGGAAAAAGGGGCCGGCCATGAGGGGCCGGCCGCCGGATGCTGCCGCAAACGCCCCTCAGGCCTTCTTCAGGAGGAAGTAGAACTTGCCGCCTTCTTCGCGATGCTCGAGCAGCTCATTGCCGGTCTGCTTGGAGAAGGCCTGGAAGTCCTTAACCGCGCCGGGGTCGGTGGCGATGATGTGCAGCACCTTGCCGCTCTCCATCGCACCCAGGGTCTTCTTGGCGCGCAGGATGGGCAGCGGGCAGTTCAGGCCGGAGGCATCCAGCTCTTGGTCGAAATTGGCCATAACTCGTTCTCCTGGTTCGATTTTGGTTCAACCTTTCAGTGAAGTCCGCCGCAATGGAATTGCACCAGACCCGTACAGCAGCTGCGTACGATACGCGCTCTTATAGGTTAAGACGGTTCCTAATACAAGAAAGTACTAATCTGGCGCGACAATCGGCTTGCCGGCCCTCGCCCAGCCCACGATGCCCCCGGCCAGATTGTGCACGCCCGTGACACCCTGCTGCGCCAGAAAGGCGCAGGCCTGGGCCGAACGGGCACCGCTCTGGCAGTACAGCACCACCGGCTTGTCGTCCTTGAATTCATCCTTGCGCAGCGGCACGAGATGGAGCGGAACCAGCTCGGCCCCGGGCACCACACCGCGGGCGGTCTCGGCCATCGAGCGCACGTCCACCAGGCGGTAGGCGCGACCCTCCGCGTCCCACTCTTCGAGGGTCTGCGGCGTGACTTCTTCAATCGCGACTCCGAACATGGCATACCTCCCGTCGGATCCGTTGCGGTCCAGCCTGGCGCAACCCCGCCTCGTTCGGCCCGGTCATGGCTGGAAGTGGAGTCCGCAGCCGGCGGGCCACGATGGCGTGGCGCCAGCATGTCTAGCACGCTAGAATACCCCAAGTATTAGCAGTCGCCAATATGGTGGAGACGAAAACCGGGTACTGTGGGCAACGACACGCCGGCGTGCTAGCCTCCCGCAGCTTCGTCCAGCCCGTATCCTGAGGAGACCAGTCTTGGACAAGAACGAATTCAGTAAGGACGGGCATTACGCCGTCACGCTGCGCACCGCGGACAATCGGCTGCGCCCCGCCAACATCTATGTCCATCGCCTCGAAGACGACTACATGATCGCCCGGCACACCTCCGGACCGGACGTCGGTCTGCTGATCAAACTCCGCTATGATGATGTAGTCAAAATCGTGCGCACCCACCCGGTACTGGATCGCAAGCGCTTCATGATCCCCGAGGCGCTGCTCAAGCCCAAGCTCTGGGAATCGCGCGATTCCATGCGGGCCTATTCGTCGGCACCCGGCCTGGGCAAGTAACGCGGCCACGGCTCCAGCCGAAGAGTCGAGGGTCCGCCATCAGGGATCCTCGATGCATGAAGACCCTTCTCTCAGGCCTCCTGTTCCTCGCCCTGGTCGCCGGCGCGGCCGTCCACGGACAGTCCACGCGCCTGCCCGACCTCGGTGACGCCTCCGGCGGTCTGCTGACCCCCAGCGAGGAACTCGAGCTCGGACGTTCGCTGCTGCGCGAGATCCGCCGCGTGATGCCGCTGGTGGACGATCCGGAGATCGCCTTCTACATCGACGCCCTCGGCAGCCGCCTGGCCTCCCACGCGCCAGAGGCCTCCGGTACGTTTCACTTCCTCGCGCTCGAGGACAGCCAGGTGAACGCCTTTGCGATGCCGGGAGGCATCGTCGGCATCCACACCGGCCTGATCGGCGCCGCGCGCGACGAGGCGGAGCTTGCCGCGGTGATCGCGCATGAGATCGCCCACGTCACCCAGCGGCACATCGCGCGAATGTACGCGCGCGGCCGGGATATCAACTTTGCCACCGGGCTTGCGATCCTCGCCGGCATTCTCGCCGCGAGCATCGATCCGGAACTGGGCCAGGCGGCGATCACCGGGGGTCTCGCCTTCGGCATGCAGAACCAGCTCGATTACACCCGCAGCAACGAGGCGGAGGCCGATCGCGTGGGCATCCAGATCCTGGTCTCGACCGGCTTTGACCCGCACGCGATGGCGGACTTCTTCGAACGGATGCAGGAACTCACCCGAGGCGCCAACGACGCGGTGCCCGAATACCTGCGCACCCACCCGGTGACCCTCGGCCGCATCAGCGACGCACGGGGCAGAGCGGCGCAGATGTCGGGGGATTTCACCCGTGACGACACCGATCTCTTCCCGTGGATGCAGGCTCGCGCACGCGCGCTCGAGGAGCCCAGGCGCAGCATCGCGGCCTACGAGGCGGCCCGCGATCCCGGTCCGACACAACGGTACGAGGCGGTGGTGGCCCACCTGGAGCTTGATCAGATCGATGCCGCCAGGGGCCTGCTGGAACGCATTCCGGCTCGAGAGGCGCCGTCGCTGACGCTTGCGCTGGCGGAGGTGTCCGTGCTGCGGCACCAGGACCGCTTCGACGAGGCCCTGTCTCTGCTGGGCGACCTCGAGGAGATCTACCCCGATCACCCGTTGATCCGCCGCGTGCGCGCGATGACCCATCACGAGGAGGGCGGCCACAGCGACGCGGTACGCATCGCTGACGAGTTGCTGCGCCGGCAGGCAACCCCGGACCCGGCGCTGCTGCGCCTCAAGGCCGACGCGGCTGACGCGGCTGGCCGCGTCGCGGTCAGCCGCGAGGCCATGGCGGAGTACTTCTTCCATCGCGGCCAGTACAGCGAGGCGATAAGACAATTCGACGACGCCCTGACGGCCTCCGACGCGACAGCCCGCGACGTGGAGCGCATCGAGCACAAGCGCGACACGGCACGGCAGGTCGCCAAAGATGCCGAGGACTAGCGGAAACGCTGCCGGAAACGTGAATACCGGTCATGCGGAATGAAGCACCGGTCCCGCGCGTCACCTAGTGGGCCATGCGGGAAGTTCGGTAACCGAACTTCCCGCATGGCCCACCAGAGTGTTTCCATACCTCTTCGACTCCCCCGCAATCCGACCACTGGAGGTTGATCTCCCATGCAACTAAGTCGCCGCGAATTCCTGCAGATGATGGCCGTCGCGAGTGTCGCCGGATTTCCGCTCAGCGGCCTGGCCGGCAGCCATGGCCGCAACCTGTATGACGTGCCCCGATACGGCAATGTCAGCCTGCTGCACTACACCGATTGCCACGGGCAACTGAACCCGGTGTACTTCCGCGAGCCGAACATCAACATCGGCGTGGCGGGCATGCGCAACCAGCCACCGCACCTGGTCGGCGAGGCGCTCCTGAAGCACTTCGGGATCGATCCCGGCGGCAGGAAGGCCCACGCCTTCACCTATCTCGATTTTGTTGCCGGCGCCGAGGAATACGGCCGCGTCGGCGGCTTCGCGCACCTCTCGACGCTGGTCAAGCAATTGAAGGCCTCGCGTCCGGGCGCCCTGCTGCTGGACGGCGGCGACACCTGGGGCGGCGGCACCGGTACCGGCGTCTGGACCAATGCGCAGGACATGGTCGATGCCCAGAAGATCCTGACCAGCGACGTGATGACCGGCCACTGGGAATTCACCTACGGCGCCGATCGCGTGATGGAAGTCGTCGAGAACGACTACGCCGCCGCCGGCATCGACTTCGTTGCGCAGAACGTGACCGACGTCGACTGGGGCGACCAGATCTTCAAGCCCTACGTGATCCGCGAGATCAATGGCGTCAACGTCGCGATCATCGGCCAGGCCTTCCCCTACACGCCCATCGCGAACCCGCGCTTCAAGGTCGCGCAATGGAGCTTCGGCATCCGCCCGGACGACATGCAGCGCCAGGTCAATGCGGCCCGCGCGGAGGGTGCGGAGATCGTGGTCGCGCTGTCGCACAACGGCATGGACGTGGATCTCAAGATGGCCGGCATGGTCGAGGGCCTCGATGCGATCTTCGGCGGCCACACCCACGACGGCGTTCCGGCGCCGACGCCGGTGAAGACTCCGGACGGCGGCACCTGCCTGGTGATGAACGCGGGTTCCAACTCCAAGTTCCTCGGCGTGATGGACTTCGACTTCCGCGACGGCAAGATCCAGGGCTGGAAGTACCACCTGCTGCCCGTGTTCTCGAACCTGATCGATCCGGATCCCGAGATGCAGCGCTATATCGACACCATGCGCAACCAGGAGGTCACCTTCGACGGCGAGACCTTCAACATGCAGGAGAAGCTCTCCGAGGAGCTGGCGGTGGCCGACACCCTGCTGTTCCGGCGCGGCAACTTCAACGGCACCTTCGACCAGCTGATCGTCGACGCGCTGGTCGAGCAGCTCGATGCCCAGATCGCGTTCTCGCCGGGCTTCCGCTGGGGCACCACGGTGCTGCCCGGCATGCCGATCACCTTCGAGCACGTGATGGACCAGACCGGCCTGACCTACCCGGCGGCCACCCGCAATGTAATGACCGGCTCGATGATCAAGACCATCCTGGAAGACGTGGCCGACAACCTCTTCCACGAGGACCCGTTCTTCCAGCAGGGCGGCGACATGGTCCGGATCGGAGGCCTGAAGTACGCGATCGACCCGACCAAGGGCATCGGCGAGCGCATCCTGGAGATGGAGTTCGACGGCAAGCCGCTCGACCCGGACCGGGAGTACGTGGTCGCCGGCTGGGCCAGCGTGCAGGAAGACCCGGCGGGCGATACCGGCCGCAAGATCTGGGACGTGGTGGCCGAATACCTGCGCGACAAGAAGACCATCCGCATCGACAACCTGAACGAGCCCGTGGTCAAGGGGATCGGCGAGGACAACCTTGGCTACGTGCCCACCGACAAGTCCATGTTCTGACCCCACCGCCCGCCTGGTGCAGTCGAAGAACCCCGCCGCCAGGCGGGGTTCTTCGTTGCGAAGCAACGAGCCCGAATCGACGAGGAACTGCATCGCCCGGGTGTCGTCCAATCTTCTGGAGTTCCACAGGACGCGCAGTGCCCCGGTGCAGCCGTCTTCGATTCCTTCCCCGGAGGAGCAACACGAACGATGGATTCTGCTGACACCCTGATCGCCCGTTACGCACAAGACTTCCGCAAGCGCCAGGAATCGGAAACCTCGCTTGCCGGATATCTCGAGGCCTGCGCCGATGATCCCATGCTCTACGCGACCGCGGGGGAACGCCTGGTGGCGGCGATCGGCGAGCCCCGGGTGCTGGATACCGCCCGGGATGAACGGCTCGGCCGGATCTTCCTGAACCGCACGATCAAGATCTATCCCGCCTTCGAGGACTTCTTCGGGATGGAGGAGACCGTCGAACGCATCGTCGGCTTCTTCCGCTACGCGGCCCAGGGCCTCGAGGAGCACAAGCAGATCCTGTACCTGCTCGGCCCCGTGGGCGGCGGCAAGTCCTCTCTGGCCGAGCGTCTGAAGGCCCTGATGGAGAAATACCCGATCTACGTGCTGAAGGCCGACGACGAGGTCTCTCCCGTATTCGAGAGCCCGTTGGGCCTCTTCGACCCCGAGATCCACGGCCAGGACCTCGAGGACCGGTTCGGCATTCCACGGCGCCGGCTCACCGGGCTCCTGTCGCCGTGGGCCGTGAAGCGCCTGGACGAATTCGGCGGCGATCTGTCGCGGTTCTCGGTGGTGCGCATTTATCCATCCAGGCTTCGCCAGATCGCGATCGCGAAGACCGAGCCCGGCGACGAGAACAACCAGGACATCTCCTCGCTGGTCGGCAAGGTCGACATCCGCAAGCTGGAGCTCTACAGCCAGAACGATACCGACGCCTACAGCTACTCGGGAGGGCTGAACCGCGCCAATCAGGGCCTGCTCGAGTTCGTGGAGATGTTCAAGGCCCCGATCAAGATGCTGCACCCGCTGCTCACGGCCACGCAGGAAGGCAACTACGTCGGTACCGAGAACATCGGCGCGATCCCGTTCCAGGGCGTGATCATGGCGCATTCGAACGAGGCCGAGTGGCAGACCTTTCGCAACAACAGGAACAACGAGGCCTTCCTCGACCGGATCTCGGTGATCAAGGTCCCCTACTGTCTGCGCGCGACCGAGGAACGCATGATCTACGGGAAGCTGATCAGCGGCAGCGAGCTGAGCGAGGCACCCTGCGCACCGGCCACGCTGGACCTGCTCGCGCGCTTCTCGGTGCTGACGCGCCTGAAGGAGCACGAGAACTCGAGCCCGTACTCGAAGATGCGCATCTATGACGGCGAGAGCCTGAAGGACACCGACCCGAAGGCCAAGTCGATGCAGGAATACCGGGACGTGGCAGGCGTCGACGAGGGCATGACCGGGGTCTCCACCCGCTTCGCCTTCAAGGTGCTCTCCGAGACCTTCAACTACGACAACCACGAGGTGGCCGCCGATCCGGTGCATCTGCTCTACATGCTGGAACAGGCGATCCGTCGCGAGCAGTTTCCCGAAGAGACCGAACGCCGGTATCTCGAATTCATCAAGGCGGAAATGGCCCCGCGCTACGCGGACTTCATCGGCAACGAGATCCAGAAGGCCTATCTCGAGTCCTACCACGACTTCGGCCAGAACCTGTTCGAGCGCTACGTGGCCTACGCCGACGCCTGGATCGAGGACCACGACTTCAAGGACCCGGATACCGGCCAGATGCTGGACCGCGGCGCGCTGAACCAGGAGCTCTCGAAGATCGAGAAGGCCGCGGGCATTGCCAACCCCAAGGACTTCCGCAACGAAGTGGTGAAGTTCGCGCTGCGCGCCCAGGCGGCCAAGGGCGGGAAGATGCCCGATTGGACCTCCTACGAGAAGATCCGCGAGGTGATCGAGAGGCGCATGTTCAGCCAGGTCGAGGACCTGTTGCCGGTAATCAGCTTCGGCACCAAGGGCGACTCGGAGCTGGAGCGCAAACACGGCGACTTCGTGCAGCGCATGATCGAGCGCGGTTACACCGAGCGCCAGGTCAGACGGCTGGTGGAGTGGTACATGCGCGTGAAGCAGGCGGGCTGACGATCATGAGGTGCCTGCGCCTGACGGTCACGGCAACACGTGCCACCCCGCCGCACGAAGATCTCCCTCCCCCGCCTGCGGCGACAAATTCGCCGGGAGCGGATTTCGAACCGCCGGAGGCGGACCCGAAGGGCGGAGGGCAGGAGGCCCGGGGTAACGGTTGGGGTGGGGGCGCGGTGCTGATCCCGGCCCTCGCGATCACGGAGGCCCGAGCCCCGTGGTGAACATCATCGACCGGCGGCTGAATCCGAAGGACAAGAGCCTGGCCAACCGCCAGCGCTTCGTCCGCCGGGCAAAGCGCCAGATCCTGGACGCGGTGCGCGACGTGTCGGCGCGGCGCCGCATCGCGGACGTCGGCCAGCAGGGCGAAGAGTCGATCCGCATTCCCGCCGATGGCCTGCAGGAACCCTCATTCCGCAAGGGCGACGGGGCCGGCGTGCGCCGCCACGTGGTGCCGGGCAACAAGGAATACCAGGCCGGCGACCGGATTCCACGCCCCGATGGCGGCGAGGGTGGCTCGGGTCCCGGTGGCGGGAGCCCGGACGGCGAGGGCGAGGACGAGTTCCAGTTCTCGATCAGTCGGGATGAATTCCTGGACCTGTTCTTCGAGAACCTGGAGCTGCCGGACCTCGCCCGGACCCAGCTCTCCCGGGTCGAGCAGGAGGGTGTGCGCCGGGCCGGCTACTCGGTGTCCGGATCACCGGCCACGTTGAACCTCACCCGCACCATGCGCCGCTCGCTGTCGCGGCGTCTCGCGCTGCACCGCCCGCGTCGGGAAGAGATCCTCGAGCTCGATCGCGAAATCGACCGCCTCGAGCGCTCGGGCAGGGACCCGGAGCGCCTGCGCGAGCTCGTGCGCGAACGCGAACGCCTGTCGCGGCGCTCGCGACTGATTCCGTACATCGATCCGATCGATCTGCGCTTCAATCGCTTCGTTCCGACCCCGCGGCCGATCTCGCAGGCGGTGATGTTCTGCCTGATGGACGTGTCGGGGTCCATGACCGAGGACATGAAGGACCTCGCCAAGCGGTTCTTCATGCTGCTGTACCTGTTCCTGGAACGGCGCTACCGACACGTCGAGATCGTGTTCATCCGGCACACGCACATCGCCCAGGAGGTGGACGAGGAGACATTCTTCTACTCGCGAGAGACCGGTGGGACGCTGGTGTCCCCGGCACTGGACGAAATGGATCGGGTGATCCGCGAGCGCTACTCGCCGGAGGACTGGAACATCTACGCTGCGCAGGCCTCCGACGGTGACAACACCCCGCAGGACAACCCGGCGGTGATCGAGCGGATGGACCGCACGATCCTGCCCGTGTGCCGCCACTTCGCCTACATTGAGGTGTCCGGCGAGCGCGGGCGCGGGGGCGTGACCGACCTGTGGATGGTCTATGAGCGGATTGCGCGCAGCGGCCGTCCGCTCGCGATGCGGAGAGTCCGGCGGCGCGGCGAAATCTTTCCGGTGTTCCGCGACCTGTTCACGCCGGTGGAGCGCCGGGGCTGACGATGGCACACGATCTCGGGGCCGACACAGGACTGCTCTACGATGGGCCCGATTGGGACTACCGGCGGGTTCGCCGCGCCTTCGACGCGATCGAGCGCATCGCGGTCGACGAGATGGGGCTCGAGCCCTACCCCAGCCAGGTCGAGGTGATCAGCTCGGAGCAGATGCTGGACGCCTACTCCTCGATGGGCATGCCGCTGTTCTACCGCCACTGGTCCTTCGGCAAGCACTTCGCCCGCGACGAGATGCTCTACCGCAAGGGCGTGACCGGGCTGGCCTACGAGATCGTGATCAATTCCAACCCCTGCCTCTGCTACATCATGGAAGAGAACACCATGACCATGCAGACGCTGGTGATGGCCCACGCCGCCTTCGGACACAGCCACTTCTTCCGGAACAACCAGCTGTTCAGGGAATGGACCGACGCCGAATCCATCCTCGACTACCTCGACTTCGCAAAGCGCTACATCGCCGACTGCGAGGAGCGCTACGGGCATGCCGCCGTGGAACGCGTGCTGGATGCAGCTCACGCGCTGATGACCCACGGAGTGCATCGCTACCCGCGGCCCAGGCCGCTGAACCTGAAGCGCGAACTCGAGCGTGAGCGCGAGCGTCAGCGCTTCCAGGAGAGCAGCTTCAGCGACCTCTGGCGCACCCTGCCCGACCGCGACACCGGCGAGGACCGTTCTGATCCGGATCTCGATGCCCGGCAGACCCGCCTCGGGCTGCCGGAGGAGAACCTCCTGTACTTCCTGGAGAAGCACGCCCCGCGCCTCGCGCCGTGGCAGCGCGAGGTGCTGCGGATCGTCCGGCTCGTCGCGCAGTACTTCTACCCGCAGAAGCAGACCAAGGTAATGAACGAGGGCTGCGCCACCAGCGTGCACTACGCCATCATGACGCGTCTGCACGAGACCGGCCAGATCACCGACGGCGCCTTCATGGAGTTCCTGCATGCACACACCAGCGTGGTCTTCCAGCCGGAGTTCGACGACCCGCGCTACTCCGGGATCAACCCCTATGCACTCGGCTTCGGCATCCTGAAGGACCTCGAGCGGATCTGCACCGCGCCCACCGCGGAGGACCGGCGCTGGTTCCCGGACATCGCCGGCAGCCGGGACGTGCTCGGCACCTGGAAGACGGCCTGGGCGGAGTATCGCGACGAGAGCTTCATCCTGCAGTTTCTGAGCCCGCGGCTGATGCGCGAATGGCGGCTGTTCTCCGTACTCGACGACACCGACGCCGACGCGATGGAGGTCGAGGCCATCCATGACGAGTCCGGATTCCGGGCGGTGCGCAGGGCCCTGGCCAGTCACTACGACCTCGCGCGCCACGAGCCGGACATTCAGGTGGTGGACGTCGATCTCGCCGGCGACCGCCACCTGATGCTGGAACACCGGGTGGTGGACGGCCGCCGTCTGGAACCGGGCAACAGCCGCATGGTGCTGCGCCACCTGGCGAATCTCTGGGGCTACCCGGTGACGCTGGCCGAGGTGGACGCGGCCTCGGAGCGCGTACTGAACCGCTACGAGGCCGTCGCGCCGGATCACGCCGTGACCTGACCGTGGTCCGTGGGGTGGATCTTCCTCAGGCCTCGGTCACGCGCAGGCGACCAGCCACGCGGGTCAGCAGTTCGTAGCTGATCGTTCCGGCCGCCTCGGCGATCCGCTCGACCGGAAGACCCTCGCCCCACAGCGTCACCGTGTCCCCGACGACCGCGTCCGGGGCGCCGGTCAGGTCGATCTCCAGCATGTCCATGGAAACCCGTCCGATCACCGGGCACTCGCGGCCGTGCACCAGCACCGGGGTGCCGGTGGGCGCGTGGCGCGGGTAGCCGTCGGCGTAGCCGATCGCGACTACGCCGGCCCGGGTGCACCGGTCGGCGGTCCAGGTGGCCCCGTAACCCACGCAGGCCCCGGGCTCGAGCGCCTTCACCGCGATCAGCGGCGCGGTGACTGTCATCACCGGCCGGAGCTCGCGCGCGGGACCCACCTCGCCGGCCATCGGGCTCGGGCCATAGAGCATGATCCCCGGGCGGATCCATTCGGCGGATGCGCCGCCGGCGGCCCCTCCGGAGACCACCAGCGCGGAATTCGCAACGCTGCGCTGACCGGGCAGCTCGGCCACCGCGTGGCCGAAGCGGTCCAGCTGTTCCGCGTTCTGCGGGTGCGCGATCTGATCGGCACAGGCGAGGTGAGTCAGCCAGTGCAGACCCCGGCGAGCGGCCGGATGGTCCCGCAGCTGCTGAAACAGGATCTGCGCCTTGATCGGGGCAAACCCGAGCCGGTGCATGCCGGTGTCGAGCTTGATCCAGAGGCCGGGCAGCTCGCCGCGGAAGCCGGCCAGCACCGCCAGCTGTGCCTCGTCGTGCAGCACGGGCTGCAGGCCGTGCCGGGAGCACAGATCCCACTCGGCGGCCGTGCGCGCGCCCTGCAGCACCAGGACCGGCGCGGCGACGCCGGCGGTGCGCAGCGCCAGCGCCTCGTCAACGCAGGAGACCGAGAAACCATCGGCATATCCGGTCAGCGCGGCGGCCGCCCACTCCATGCCGTGGCCGTAGCCATCCGCCTTGATCACCGCCCAGACCTTGCGTCCGGGGGCGAACGCACGGGCCCGCGCGAGATTGTGGCGCAGCGCCCCGACACTCCTGCGCATGGCGGCCGCCCGCCTCACGCCTCGGCGCCGACCCCGTAGACGTCCGGATGGTAGTTCTCGAAACGCGTGTACTGTCCCCGGAAGGTCAGCCGCACAGTCCCGATCGGCCCGTTGCGCTGCTTCGCGACGATGATCTCCGCGGTGCCCTTGTCCGCGCTGTCCTCGTTGTACACCTCGTCGCGGTATACGAACATGATCACATCCGCGTCCTGCTCGATCGCGCCCGATTCGCGAAGGTCCGACATCACCGGGCGCTTGTTCGGGCGCTGCTCCAGCGAGCGGTTGAGCTGCGACAGGGCGATCATCGGAACGCTCAGCTCCTTGGCCAGCGCCTTCAGCGCCCGGGAGATCTCGGAGATCTCGGTCGCCCGGTTCTCGCGCGAGCCCGGGGACTGCATCAGCTGCAGGTAGTCCACCACGATCAGGCCGAGTCCCTTGTGCTCGCGCATCAGCCGGCGCGAGCGCGCACGCAACTCGGTGGGCGACAGCGCCGGGGTGTCGTCAATGAACAGCGGCGCCTCGGAGAGCATGGAGACCGCGCTGGTCAGCCGCGGCCAGTCGGCGTCGTCGAGCCGGCCCGAGCGCAGCTTCTGCTGGTTGATCCGCCCCATCGAGGACAGCAGGCGCATCGCGATCTGCTCTCCCGGCATCTCCATGCTGAAGACCGCGATCGGCTTCGCGGTCTTCATCGCCACGTACTCGCCGATGTTCATCGCGAACGACGTCTTCCCCATCGATGGCCTTCCGGCGACGATGGCGAGATCTCCCGGATGCAGGCCGGAGGTGAGCTCGTCGAGGTCCTGGTACCCCGTGGGAATGCCGGTTATCGGACTCTTGCTCTCGAACAGATGTTCGATCTGCTCAACGGCGGCCGCGAGCAGCGGCTTCATGCCGCGAAATCCCTGGGTGCCGCGCGCACCGCGCTCCGCGATCGAGAAGACCTTCTGCTCGGCAAGGTCGAGCAGCTCCCGGGTCGGACGGCCTTCCGGCGCGAACGCCGAATCGGCCACCTCGGTACCAACCGAGATCAGGGAGCGCAGGACGGAGCGATCGCGAACGATGTCCGCGTAGGCCTTGATGTTCGCGGCGCTCGGTGTCTGGCTTGCAAGCTGCCCGAGGTAGGGGAGCCCCCCGGCATCCTGCAATTCGCCGGCATTCTGCAGCTGCTCCGCGACAGTCACCATGTCGAAGGGGGCATTGCGATCCGCCAGTGCGGCGATCGCCCGGAAGATCAGGCGGTGGTCGTGACGGTAGAAATCGTCCGCGCCGATGCGATCGGCAATGCGGTCCCAGGCGTCGTTGTCCAGCATCAGCCCGCCGAGAACCGACTGCTCGGCCTCGACCGAATGCGGTGGTACGCGAAGACCCTGGCTCATGACCGTGCTGCGTTGCCGATCAGCGGTGCCGCCGGCCCCGGCCTGCACCGGGGCCCGCCTGCGCTCACTCCTCGCCGATCACGATGACGCGGATTTCCGCATTCACGCCCGCATACAGGTGCAGCTCGATCTCGTACTCGCCGGTCTGCCGAAGCGGGCCCTCGGGCAGGCGCACCTCGCGCTTCTCCACCTCCACGCCGCGTGCGGTGACCGCGTCCGCGATGTCACCGGCCCCGATGGAACCGAAGAGCTTGCCCTCGCTTCCGGCCTTGGCCTTCATCTCGATCACCATGCCCTCGAGCGACGCGCGGCGGGCCTCCGCCGCAGCCAGCGCCTCGGCCGCGGCCCGCTCGAGCTCGGCGCGACGGGCCTCGAACTCGGCGATGTTCTCCGGCGTGGCGAACTTGGCCTTCCCCTGCGGAAGCAGGTAGTTGCGGGCATAGCCCGGGCGGACACGGACCTTGTCGCCGAGGGCGCCCAGGTTGTCGATCTTTTCCAGCAGAATGACTTCCATCTTGATTTTCCTGTAACTCAGTTAACGTGAAAACCGCGCGCGTTGCGCACCATCATCCCCCTCTCCCACCGTTGGCAGAGGGTTGAGGAGAGGGCATCTTTCGGCCTTAGCGTGTCGCCACGATCCCCGAGGCATCCAGATCGCTTGCCGAGAGTGTACACGCGAACCACCGAACGGTTCAGTCCTGTCCGTTCCGGCCCCGTGCCGGGAACCGCTCGCGCAGCCGCGCCACGCCGTCGATCGCCCCGAGCGCCGCGATCAGCAGAAACATCTGCGGCAATGCCAGCACCAGCAGCACGTACATCCCCACCAGCCAGAAGCTGCTCATCCCCTGCGCATGCGTGAGCCCGTGCATCACGGCCAGTCCCTGGAGGAAGAACACCACGCCGAGGATGAAGGCGAGCTCCAGGGCCAGGGGCTGGTCCGCCAGCTGACCGAACAGCGCCAGCACCACCACCGCGACGGCCAGACCGCGCCCCATCTGCAACTCGCGGAACTCGGTACCGAAGGCGCCCGGGTTGTACAGCAGGGCCTGCCAATAGCGGGCGATCAGCAGGCTGATCGCCATGCCGAGCAGGAAGATCCCGGCCAGCATCCCGGTGAGGAAGGGTGCAATAGCGGTCAGCGCCGTCTCGACGTCCTCCTCGGCCGGACCGTTGCCATCCACGAAGGGCGCCAGCATCTCCCGGCCCGCAGCCACCCACGCACTCTCCAGATCCGGCACCAGCAGCCGCACCAGCAGAACCAGCCCGCCGGCGACCAGTGCCGCCATGGAGAGGGTCGCTCGCCAGGAGACCGACTGGCGCAGGACCACGCCCATCGCCGCGGCCGGCAGCCACTGGGCGAGGCCCGCCGTCACGCCGATCAGCGGTGAGCCACCCATCATCGCAAACACCAGGGCGCCGAGAATCAGGGCCGCGAAGCCGGCGACGAACAGTGCCTGGCCCATACCGAGCCGCAACGCCACCAGCGCAACCACGGCCGCGCTGAGGATGGCGACCGGCGGGATGAAGATCCCGAGCACACCGAGGCCGGCCGCCACGGCCACGGCCCGCCAGCGCCCCTGCATGGCAAAGTCGGCCAATACTCGCATTGGCGTCCCCTGCGCTCCTGCAGGCGTCAGAACTGGTTGTCGGTATACGGCAGCAGGGCGAGGAAACGGGCGCGCTTCACGGCGGTCGCCAACTGACGCTGATATTTCGCGCTGGTGCCGGTGACCCGGCTGGGCACGATCTTGCCGGTCTCGGTGATGAAGTTCCTGATCAGGTTCAGGTCCTTGTAATCAATGTACTCGATGCCTTCGGCGGTGAAGCGGCAGTACTTGCGGCGACGGGAAAAACGGGCCATTACGATAACTCCTTGAAACGAAGAAAAAGAAATCCGGAGACGGACAACGGATCAGCTGCGGGAGGCACCGGCCTTTTCCTCTGCTTCCCCGCCGCCATCGCGATCGCCGCGTTCTTCGCGGCGCCCGCGGCCCTTCGGACTCTCCTCCTCCTCGCGGCCCTTGGCCAGGGGCGAGGGCTCGGTCTCCGCCTTTTCCATCCGCATCACCAGGTGGCGCAGCACGGCATCGTTGAACCGGAAGGCGCTGACGAGCTCTTCGATGGTTTCCTCGCCCACCTCCACGTTCATCAGCACATAGTGCGCCTTGACCAGTTTCTGGATCGGGTAGGCCAACTGACGACGGCCCCAGTCCTCCAGGCGGTGTACCACGCCTTCCTGGGCCTCGACGATGCCGCGATAACGCTCGATCATCGCCGCAACCTGCTCGCTCTGGTCCGGATGGACCATGAACACCACTTCGTAATGACGCATGCAGTTCACTCCTTGCGGGTAACAGCCTCCCGTCCATGCCCGGGGATGGATCCCCGACCCAGGGCCTGTCGGTGAGGCAAGAAGTCGCCGAAACCGGCGAGAAAGGCGCGAGATGATAGGCGATCCACGGCCAGCGCACAAGCGCGGACCGCGCGTGAGGCCGCACGGCGGGGCTCAGCGTGAAGGTCGCGCAGTTCCCCCCTCTTCCGCTTGCGGACAGGATTGCCAATGGCCGGGGACAGATCTGCAAATCGGTCCCCGGGGTCATGCGGTGGCGGAACGCTGGCGCACGGCCTCGAACAATGCCACGCCGGCCGCCACGGAGACGTTCAGGCTGGCCACGCTGCCAGCCATGGGGATTGCGGCGAGATGGTCGCAGTGTTCGCGGGTCAGGCGGCGCAGACCCTCGCCTTCCGCACCGAGCATCAGCACCGTCGGTGGCGTCAGGTCGACGCGATAGAAGGGCTCCTGCGCATCGCCGTCCAGGCCGACGACCCAGAGGCCGGCATCCCGCAGCTCGCGCAGCGTGCGCGCGAGGTTCGTCACCGCCACCAGCGGCGTCGTCTCGGCAGCGCCGGAGGCCGCCTTCGCGGCTGCCGGTGTCAACGCAGCGCTGCGGTCCCGGGGCACGATGACGGCGCGCGCACCGGCGGCGTCCGCGCTGCGCAGGCATGCACCGAGATTGTGCGGATCGGTCACCCCGTCCAGTGCCAGAAAGAGGTCGCCACCCGCGGCCACCAGGTCCGCAAGCTCCGCCTCGCCCGCGCGCGGCCGCGGCCGGGCGAAGGCCACCACGCCCTGGTGCCGCAGGCCGGCGTGATTGCGTTCCAGCCGTTCCCTGCGCAGCTCCTCAACGCTGATGCCCAGCGCCTGCGCGCGCCCGACGAGGGCCGCCAACCGGGCGTCGGAGCTGTCCGCGGCGATCTGGAGACGCCTGACCCGATCAGGTGCGTGTGCGAGCAGCGACTCCACCGCGTGCAGCCCGCCGACGACCTCGTCGCGGCTCACGAGTCGCGACGCCGCCGCCGGCTCGACCGCTTCCGATCCCCTCCTTCGCCGCCGCCCTTCCCTGCACCGGAGTCACCCGTTTCGGTCGCCCCGGCGGGGCCCGGCTCGGTCTTTGCCCTTCCCGATGGCCGGATCAGCATTGCCACCTCGCCCGCGGGCTGCGTGCGCCGGCGCCGGCGCCGGGGGGCGGGCTCGCCGGAGGGCACCGGCTCCGTGCCCGCATCCGGTGCGGGCGCGGTCCCCTGGCCGACGGCCGCTTCTGGCCCTGCCGCCTTCGCGCCGGTATCCGCGGCCACCCCGCCATCCCTCGCGCGGCGCCGCGGCGGACGCGTTGTTCCGGTGCCGGACGGCTTCGGGGGGGCGGGCGTCTCCGGAGGTGGCGCCGGGGACTGTTGCTCCGACGCGGGGGCACCGCTGCCGGCCTGCTCCGGTTTCGGCGCCCGGCCGCGCCGCCTGGACGCGCGCCGCGGCGCTCCGGACTCCGCCTTGGCCGCGTCGGACCGCTTGCGTCCGGACTTGCGCTCACCCGCGGGCGGCTCCTCGTCGACCAGGCGCAGATCGATCTTGCGGTCATCCAGACTCACGCGCACCACCTGGACTCGCAGGCGGTCGCCGATCCGGAACACCCGACCGCCGCGCTCGCCGGTCAGACGGTGCCGGACCGGATCGAAGTGATAGAAATCGTTGTCGAGGCTGGTCACGTGCACCAGCCCGTCGATGAAGACATCGACGATCTCGACGAACAGTCCGAACCCGGTGACCCCGGACACCACGCCGTCGAAGACGTCGCCGACCTTGTCCTGCATGTACTCGGCCTTGAGCCAGGCGACCGCATCGCGGGTCGCGTCGTCAGCGCGACGCTCGGCCATCGAGCAGTGCTCGCCGAGGGATTCCATGTCGCCGTGCGAATAGGCAAAGTCGGAGGTCTTGCCCTTGCGCAACAGGTGACGGATACCACGGTGCACGAGCAGATCGGGATAGCGCCGGATGGGTGAGGTGAAGTGCGCGTAGTCTGCCAGCGCGAGGCCGAAATGGCCGCCGAGGTCGGGGCCGTAAACGGCCTGACTCAGAGAACGCAGCACCACCGTCTCGATGAGTTGCTTGTCCGGCCGATCCGCCGCCGCACGCAGGACCGCGGAATAGTGCGCCGGCGTGGGTTCGTCTCCCCCCTCGAGAGTCAGGCCGACCCCGGCCAGGAAATCGCGCAGGTCGTCGATCTTCTCCGCGCGCGGCCGATCGTGCAGACGGAAGAGCGTCGGCAGCTTGTGCTTCTTCAGGAAACGGGCCGCGGAGACATTGGCCGCGATCATGCATTCCTCGACCAACCGGTGTGCATCGGTACGCTCCACCGGAACGATGCGCTCGATCTTGCGCTCCGGACCGAACTCGATGCGGGTCTCGGTGGAATCGAAATCGATCGCACCGCGCCGGTTGCGCGCCCCGTGCAGTGCCTTGAAGACCGCGTGGAGGCGCTCCAGATGCGGCACCAACGAGGCGTATTGCTGCCGAAGCGCCGCATCGCCGTCGACCAGCATCGCCGCGACCTTGGTGTAGGTCAGGCGGGCGTGCGAGCGCATCACCCCCTCGTGGAAACGGTAGCTGCGCAGCGCCCCGCGCTTGCCGACCTCCATCTCGCAGACCATGCAGAGCCGTTCGACCTCCGGATTCAGCGAGCACAGGCCGTTGGAGAGCACCTCGGGCAGCATCGGGATCACCTGCTCCGGGAAGTACACCGAGGTTCCGCGATTGCGGGCCTCGCGATCCAGCGCTCCGTCCTTTTCCACGTAGTGCGAGACGTCCGCGATCGCCACCCAGAGACGCCAGCCACCCTCCATCTCCTCGCAGAACAGGGCGTCGTCGAAGTCCCGGGCATCCGCGCCGTCGATGGTGACCAGCGGCTTGCTGCGCAGATCGAGCCGGCCCTTGCGCGCGGCGGCCGGAACCCGGGTCCCCAGGCGGTCGGCCGCGGCCGTGACCTCGTCCGGCCACTCGAACGGCAGACCATGGGCCCGGATCGCGATGTCGATCTCCATGCCGGGGGCCATGTGCTCGCCGAGCACCTCGACCACCTCACCGCGCAGCCGCGCCTTCCGGGAGGCCTGGGGGCGGATGCGCACCACGACGATCTGATCGTCGCCGGCATCGCCGAGGCCATCCGGCGGAATCAGGATGTCGTGGGCAACGCGCTTGTTGTCCGGTGTGACCACCCCGACGCCGTCCTCGATCCGGATCCGGCCCACCAGCTGCTCCGAGCCGCGTTCCAGGATTTCGATGATCCCGCCTTCGCGCCGCCCACGGTGATCCACGCCCATCACGCGGCCCAGCACGCGATCGCCGTGCAGCACACCCCGCATCTGCCGCGGCGAGAGGAAGAGATCGTTGCTCTGGTCGTCCGGGACCAGGAACCCGAAGCCGTCGGGGTGGCCGATCACGCGACCCCGGATCAGGTCCGCCTGGTTCACCGGCAGATAGGACCCCCGGCGGTTGCACAGGACCTGTCCGTCCCGTTCCATTGCGCGCAGACGGCGGCGCAGGGCCTCCAGCTGTTCCTCGCTCGCGACCCCCACCCGGGTGGCGATCTCGTCGAATGCCAGTGGGTTTCCCGCCTCGGCCAGGCGGTCCAGGATCAGTTCCCGGCTGGCGATCGGGTTCTCGTACTTCTGCGCCTCGCGTTCGAAATTCGGATCGACCGACGGACGACTGCTGCGTTTTCTGGGCATTACCCTCACTCTTGCGTTCGCCCCGGGGTCCCCTCAAGGCCCTTCCGCGGCGCTCCGGCCGGGGCATTCAAATAAATTGACACGTCGCCTGGAGATCTCTATATTTGCGCGCTCCTGAAGCGCAGGGCCGCAAGGTCCATCCTCGTGCCGAGGTGGCGGAATTGGTAGACGCGCTAGCTTCAGGTGCTAGTGAGCGTAAGCTCGTGGAGGTTCAAGTCCTCTCCTCGGCACCATCCGTTTCTCCCCCAACCATTCTCTCCCGCCAGCCAGGCCACCGGCGAAGATCAGCCGCCGAACGGGTCACGCAGCACGATCGTCTCGTCGCGATCCGGACCCGTGGAGATCATGTCGATCGGCAGGCCAACCGCGCCGCTCAGCCGTTCCAGGTAGCGCTGGGCGTTGGCGGGCAGCTGGTCGTAGTGCCGGATACCCAGCGTCGATTCCTGCCAGCCCGGCAATTCCTCGTAGATTGGCTCGCAGGCCGAGTACGCCTCGGCTCCGGCGGGCGGAATCTCCACCTCCCGCTCGTCGCAGCGGTAGCCGACGCAGATCTGCAACGTATCCAGCCCGTCCAGCACATCGAGCTTGGTAATGCACAGGCCACTGATGCTGTTGATCGCTCCCGCTCGCCGCAGCGCCACCGCATCGAACCAGCCGCAGCGGCGCGGCCGCCCGGTAGTGGAGCCGAATTCGTTGCCCCGCCGCGCCAGGTGCTCGCCCATGCTGTCGAACAGCTCGGTCGGGAAGGGTCCGGCCCCGACGCGGGTCGTGTAGGCCTTCGTGATCCCGAGAATGTAGTCCAGATCCCGCGGACCGATGCCCGAACCGGTGGCCGCACCGCCGGCCGTCGTGTTCGAGGAGGTCACGAAGGGATAGGTGCCGTGGTCGATATCGAGCAGCGTGCCCTGAGCACCCTCGAACATTACGTCCGCCCCCGCCGCCCGCAGTTCGTGCAACCGGCCCGCGACGTCCGTGACCAGGGGACGCAGCCGCTCGGCCTGTTCCATGCTTTCGTCCAGCACCTGCTGGAAGTCGACCGTCTCGGCCTGGAAGTAATTCTTCAGGCAGTAGTTGTGGTAGTCGAGTACCTCGCCGAGTTGTGCCGCAAAGCGCTCGCGGTGGAAGAGGTCACTGAGGCGCAGACCGCGGCGCGCGACCTTGTCCTCGTAGGCCGGCCCGATGCCCCGCCCGGTCGTGCCGATGGCCGACGCGCCTCGCGCCTTCTCCCGGGCATGGTCCAGGGCAACGTGGTGCGGCAGGATCAGCTGGCAGGACTCGGACAGGCGCAGGCGCTCCGCCACGGGCACACCGCGGGTCTCGAGCATGTCCATTTCCTTCAGCAGTGCCTGTGGCGACAGCACGACTCCGTTGCCGACCAGACATTCGACCCCGGTGCGCAGGATGCCGGAGGGAATCAGGTGCAGCACGGTCTTCTCGCCGCCGATCACCAGCGTGTGGCCGGCGTTGTGACCGCCCTGGAAACGCACCACCGCGGCGGCATTTCCGGTCAGCAGATCGACGACCTTCCCCTTGCCCTCGTCGCCCCACTGACTGCCCAGAATCACTACGAATCGACCCATGCCTACAGCTCCTCGACAACCCATTCCCGACCGCGCCTCTGCAGCCGCCGTCCCGTTTTCACTGCATCCGGGGACTCGCCTGCGAGCAGGCGCCGTACCCGCACGCCACGGGCGCGCAGGTCCGCGATTGCCGCATCGAGACCAGAATCCCCCTCCGCGGGCGCGATCACACAGTCACGCGGCGCCTCTCCCTCTTCCGGCACCAGCCGCAGCAGTTGCCGCAGATCGGTGCTGAAACCGGTCGCCGCCCGTGCCCGACCAAACACCCGACCGATATCATTGTAGCGGCCGCCCCGCGCGATTTCCTGACCCGATCCCGGCACGAAGGCCGCGAAGACCAGACCGGTGTGGTAGGAATACCCCCGGAGCTCCCCGAGATCCACGTGCACGTCCAGATCGGGATGGCTCTCCTGCAGGCGCGCGATCACCGTCTCCAGATGGGCGATGGCCGCGGAGACCTGCACCGGGGCCGCGGCCAGTACGGCACGGGCCTCCGCCAGCACCTCGGCGCCGCCGTTCAGTTCCACCAGCGCCCGCAACTGCCGGCCGATCTCGGCATCGAGCTGCCAAGCGTTCAGCGTCTCCTCGATCTCGGGGATGGCCTTGCGTTGCAGCAGGTCGAAGAAGGTCCGCTCGCGGACCGGATCGAGCCCGGCCACACGCGCCAGCGAGCGGTAGATGTCCACATGCCCCAGATCGATGCTGGCATCGCGCACCCCGCAGCGTTCCAGCGTCGCCAGCATCAGGCGGAGGATCTCCACGTCGCTGTCCAGCCCGTCATGACCGAAGAGCTCGGCGCCGGCCTGGAGCGGGCTCCGCGATCCCGACCACTCGTCCGGCCGGGTGCGGAGGACCGTTCCGACGTAACACAGGCGCGACGGACCGGAGTCGCGCAGCCGGTGGGCATCGATGCGTGCCACCTGGGGCGTCAGGTCGGCGCGCACCCCCATCAGCCTTCCGGTCATCTGGTCGGTCAGCTTGAAGGTCTGCAGGTCCAGTTCGCCGCCGACCCCCGTCAGCAGGGATTCCAGATATTCCGCGAGCGGCGGCATCACCAGGTCGTAACCCCAGACGTCGAACTGGTCCAGGACGGCGCGGCGCAACGTTTCCATGCGCCGCGCGGCCCGGGGCAGCGCCTCCTCCAGGCCATCGGGCAACAGCCACCGGTTCACGTCCGTCATCGTCTTTCCTGTATCAACGGTCCATCACGCTCCGCCCCGAACCCAGCCGAGCAGCGCCAGCCCGAGCAGCAGCGAAATCAGCCCGAACAGCCTCAGGGCTCCATCCGGCAGGCGGGCGACCTCCAGCAGGTATTGCCGGTAGCGGTGCGGCACCAGGAACGGCAGCAGCCCCTCAAAGACAAGCAGCAGCGCGAGCGCTGCTGCCAGGTCCGACCCCATGGATCAGTCCGCCGTCAGGGACTGCCGTTCGCCTGCCCTCTTCCGGCCGGGTCCTTGAAATAGCGGAAGAAGTCGGAACTCGGATCGATCACGAAGGTGCTGCCCTCGCCCGTGATGGAACTGCGGTAGGCAAGCAGGCTCCGGTAGAAGGTGAAGAAATCCTGGTCCGCACCGAAGGCCGTACCCAGGATCTCGGTGGCCTGTGCGTCGCCGGAACCGCGGATCTCCTCCGAATCGCGATAGGCGTTTGCGAGGATCACCGTACGGTCGCGATCCGCGCGCGAGCGGATGCGCTCGGCCGTTTCCTGCCCGCGGGCCCGGAAGTCCTGGGCGACCCGCTGACGCTCCGCGCTCATGCGTGCGTACACCGACTCGGAGACCTCGTCCGGCAGGTCGATGCGGCGAATGCGAACGTCGACGAGGTCCACGCCCAGGGCACTTGCGGTCTCGAGCGCCTCGTCTCGGACCGCGCCCATGATGATGTCGCGTTCACCCGACACGACCTCCGTCAGCTCATAGCGGGCAAACTCGTTACGCATGCCGTCGCGCAGGATCTGCGCGAGACGGTCCTCGGTGACGCGCTCGTCGCCGCCCGTTGCACGGAAGAACTGCCCGACGTCTTCGATGCGCCACTTGGCGTAGAAGTCGACGATCACGTTCTTGGCCTCGCTGGTCAGGAAGCGATCCGGCGGAATGTTCAGGGTCATGATGCGCGCGTCGTAGAAGCGCACGTTGTTGATCAGCGGAAACTTGAGATGGAGCCCCGGCTCCAGGTCGACCTTGCGCACCTCGCCCAGCGAGAACAGGATCACGCGTTCCCGCTCGTCGACCGTGTAGGTGGACAGGGCAATCACGATCGCGGCGACGATGACGCCGATACCAGCTATACGAAGCATTAGCGCACCTCCCGCGCACGCGGGTCAGGCCGCGCGCCCGTGCGATTTGGGGCCTGACTCGGGGTGCTGACGCCGAACGCGCTGCGGCTGGCGTCCAGCGGTTGCGGCATCGGGCCGGTGCCGCCCTCGGCCCGCGGAACGGCATCGAACAGCTGATCGAGCGGCAGCATCATCAGGTTGTTGCTCGATGCCACGTCGAGCATCACCGTGTTGGAGGCACTGAAGATCTCCTCAACGGCCTCGATATAGAGACGCTCGCGGGTGACCTCCGGTGCCACCTGGTATTCCGCTAGCAGCTGGGTGAAGCGGGCCGCGTCACCATCGGCCCGGGCGATCACCTGCTCCTGGTACGCCTCGGCCTCCTCGATGATCCGGGCCGCCTGGCCACGTGCCCGCGGAATCAGGCCGTTCGCATAGGCCTCGGCCTCGTTGCGGAAACGGGCCTCGTCCTCACGCGCCCGGATCGCGTCGGCGAAGGCCTCCTGCACCGGCTCCGGCGGCTGCGCCTGCTGCATCGACATCGCCGTGACCATCACACCCGCACCGTAGGAATCCAGCGCGTTCTGCAGGGTCTGCCGCGCCGTGACCGCGATCTCGCCGCGGCCCTCACCGAGGATGTAATCGAGATTGCTCTTGCCGATCCGCTCGCGGATGGCCGACTCCATCGAAAACTGCACCGTGCGGTCCGGTCGGCGTACGTTGAACAAGAAGTCCACCACGTCGAGCACGCGGTACTGCACCGCGATGTCCACGTCGATGATGTTCTCGTCGGCGGTGAGCATCAGCGCGCGGTGCTCGAGGGTCCGGATGGCATCGACGTTCTCGATCTCGACCCGCTCGATCGGATACGGCAGATGCCAGTGAGGGCCGGGTTCCGAGATCTTCTGAAACGCGCCGAACCGAAGCACCACGCCCCGGTCGCCCTCGCCAACGATGTAGAAACCGGAGGCCAGCCACACGACCAGCGCGATGATGAGCGCAAGGCTCACCACGGCCTTGGAGTTGCGCCCCATACCGGAACCGCCGCCACCATCGGAGTCGCCGCCGCCGCCCTTGCCGCCGAACAGGCTGTTCAGCTGCTGCGAGACCTTGCGCATCATTTCCTCAAGGTCTGGCGGACGCTGGCCACCACCGCCACTGCCACCGCCACCGCCGCTCCACGGATCGCGTTGATTGTTTCCCGGTTCGTTCCAGGGCATCTAGGGACTCCAAGTATCGATACAGCCATGAGAACATGAAACGCACGTTTGGTTCTGCCGCGGTTCCATGGAGGGGGCTGCATTTTAGGGAGCCCCTCCCGGCCCCGCAAGCCTGCGGCCTCCGGCCGTGCCGAGGCCGGGAGGAGACCGCCCGCAGAGGGGTCAGACTCAGCCCACGTAGCTGACGTATGCAGGATCGTACATCTGCTCGCGCATCATCGCCTCGAGATCCGCCGGCTCCGGGATCCCCGCCAGATCCTCGGCAAAGGCGATGCGGGCGACCGCAACCGCAATCTGCAGCGACACCTCGCGGACCCGATGCAGGGAGGGATACAGGGAGCCCTGCTCGAGGTCGGCCGCATCCACGCTGTCCGCCAGGGCACGTGCCGCGGCCATGAACATGCTGTCGGTGATCCTCGAGGCCTGCACCGTCACCGCGCCGAGACCGACACCCGGAAAGACGTAGGAATTGTTGCCTTGCCGCGGCACGAACCGGCGCCCCTCGATCTCCACCGGATCGAAGGGACTGCCAGAGGCGAACAGCGCCTTGCCGTCGGACCAGGCATAGGCCTCTTCCGCGGTGCACTCGGACTTCGAGGTCGGGTTCGAGAGCGCAAAGACGATCGGCCGCTCGTTCAGGCGCGTCATCGTCTCGATGACCTCGCGGGTGAAGGCGTTCGCAACGGCACCGACACCGATGATCGCGGTCGGACGCAGGATCTCGACCGCCTCGGTGAAGCTTTCCACCGGCGGGTGCTCGTGAGCGTAGGGGCGCTTGTGCTCCGCCAGCGCGATCCGGCTGCGCACCACCAGACCCCTGGAGTCGACCATCCAGCAGCGCTGTCGGGCCGAGAGCTCGTCCATGCCCGCATCCATCATTGCGGTGGTCAGGAGATCGGCAATGCCCCTGGCCGCCTCACCCGCCCCCAGGAACAGGAAGGTCTGATCGCTCAGCGCCCCGCCCGAGGCGCGCAGCGCGGACAGCACGCCGGACACCGTCACCGCGGCAGTGCCCTGGATGTCATCGTTGAAACAGGGTATCCGGTCACGATACTCCTGCAGCAGACGGAAGGCGTTGTGGTTCGCGAAATCCTCGAACTGCACTGCGATGCCCGGGAAGACCTCCTGGGTCGCCTCCAGGAACTCCGCCATCAGTTCGTCGTACTCGGCACCGGTCACGCGCCGCTGGCGCAGGCCGAGGTAGAGGGGGTCCTCGAGCAGGGATTCGTTGTTGGTGCCCACATCGAACATTACCGGCAGGCAGCGCCGCGGATGCACGCCTGCGCAGGAGGTGTAGAGCGCCAGCTTGCCGATGGGAATGCCCATGCCGCTCGCACCCAGATCGCCCAGACCGAGGATGCGTTCCCCGTCGGTCACGACGATGATGCGGGCATCGCGGTACGGCCAATTGCGCAGCACCGAAGAGACCTTGCCGCGATCCGCCGCCGACACGTACAGCCCGCGCGGGCTCCGGTAGATATGCCCGTACTGCTGGCAGGCGAGCCCGACGGTCGGCGTATAGATCACCGGCATCGTCTCGTCGGGGTTTTCCATGATCACGCGATAGAACAGCGCCTCGTTCCTGTCCTGCAGCGCCTGCAGCATGATGTAGCGCTCGAGCGGCGAATCGATGCGCCGGAAATTCCCGAGCACTCGCTCGACCTGCTCTTCCTGCGTCGACACGTGCGGCGGCAGCAGACCGCACAGTCCGAGCATGTCGCGTTCGCGCTGGCTGAACGCGGAACCCTTGTTCAGCGCCGGATCGCGCAGCAGCGCAACGCCTCGGGGAAACCATTCCGGGAGGGGTCCCGGCAGCGGGGAGCCGGGGAGGTTCTGCGGCATCGGACAGTCCTTGGGGCCGACTCTGGGGCCTTGATCATCGCCGGGCCGGAACGGTTCCGGTCCTCAGGCCCGGAGTATCCGGCTCCGGCCCGTGGCAGGTCAACCGGGCGGTACCGCAGCCGCGCGCCCGGGCGGTGTCGAGGATCGCCGCCGGCACTGGACCCGGCACGCCGGAAGGGGAACAATCGACAGACGAACAGCCAGGAGGAACCGATGCCGGGGCAACAGGAACAGCGGACCCGAACAGTCTCGCTCGTGCTTGGCTCCGGCGGTGCCCGCGGGCTGGCGCACATCGGCGTGATCCGGGAACTCGAGGCGCGCGGCTACGAGATCCGTGCGATCGCGGGGAGCTCGATGGGTGCGCTGGTCGGCGGCATTCACGGGCTCGGGGAGCTCGGGACCTACGCCGACTGGGTCCAGGGCCTCAGCCAGGCCGATGTAATAGGGCTCCTGGACTGGTCGTTTTCCGACGGTGGCATGATCCGCGGCCACAAACTGATGCGGAAACTCGAGGACCTGGTCGGAGACCGGAACATCGAGGATCTTCCGATCAGCTACACGGCCGTCGCGGTGGACATCCGCCGGGGAAAGGAGATCTGGATGACCGACGGTTCGCTGTTCGACGCCATCCGTGCCTCGATCGCGATCCCGGCAATCTTCGCACCGCATCGCTACCATGGCCGGGCCCTCGTGGACGGCGGCCTGCTCAATCCGGTGCCGGTGGCGCCGACCCTGCGGACGCTGACGGATCTGACCATCGTCGTCGATTTGAACGGACCCGCGCCGAAGACTGCGCTGGAGAAGGACCAGAACGAGGACGGGGACGAAGCCCATTCCGGTGTGCTCAAGCGTATGCTCGGCTATGTCGAATCGCTGCGCATGAACGGCACGCCGGCTGCCGAGAGACTGGCCCTGTCCGAGGTCCTGATGCGTTCGCTGGAGACAATGCAGGCCGCGCTCACTCAGCATCACCTCGCGGTGTTCCGTCCCGACCTCGTCGTCAGCGTCCCGAAGAACGCCTGCATGTTTCACGAATTCCATCGTGCCGGTCCGGTGATCGAGCTGGGAAGGGAGATCGCCCGCGCAAGGCTGGACGAGCTGGAGGAAAACGGCACACCGGGAACCCCGTACTGAGCGCCCGCCCCGCCGGCGCCAGCGCCAGCGCCCTGGGATAACCGCCGCACAGCGGCTATGCTGCGCGGGCAGGGGCAGCCGCCTCGCCACCCGGGGCCGGCCGGCCCCGGAATCCAAACCCATGGAAAGGAGTCGCAGCATGTATCCGACGGACATCCGCGGAAGACATTCGAGGGGTGGAGGGCTGGTGGGCCTCTTCCTGCTCGTTCTGCTGGTCGCCATCTTTTACGTTGGCGGCGAGTGGTATGTCACGCAGCACGTGAAGACGGCACTGGGCGAGATCCTGCACCAGGACATGGAGCAGGAACTGGTGGTCGAGTCCGTCGGCATGGATGGCTGGCTGTTCAGTGGGCGACGCACCGGCGATGCGGTGGTCGTCCTGTCCTCCGGCGAACGCGTGCCGGTGGAATTCACGATGATCGGCAACCCGCTCGCCGGGTCCACGATCACGGTCGAGGGAGATGAGCGCCTGAAGCTCAGGCTGCGCGGGATACTCGGCGACCTGCTCTGACCCCGTGCACCGGCCAGCGCTCGTTACATTCCGGACATACTTGTGAAATATCAGCATTGTCTAATACAGGGCATACAGAACCCGAACCGGAACGAACCCGGAAGGAGCAACCCTGATGACGAAGCTGAACAAGCTGAGCGCACTGGCCGCACTGGCCATTGCGGGCACGATGACCGCAACCGCGAACCTGTCGGCCGCGCCAGACACCGATGTGAGCCTTGATCCCTGCCTGAACGGCGGGGCCTCCACGAGCGGCCGCTTCCCCACCCAGTCCATGGAAGACGAATTCAACCGCTACCTGGAATGGGTCTCCGAGAGCGGGCTGGGCGTGGAACACGCACTCGCCGATCCGACGCGGCCGGTGCACACCCTGGAACCGGGCATGGATGCCAATGTATCCGCCAGCGGCCGATTCCCGAGCCAGGCGATGGAAGACCAGTACCAGGCGTACATGAACTGGGTCGAGAATGCGGGCCTGGACCCGCTCCACGCCTTTCGCGGCGTGTCCGCAAACTGAAGGGATCGCCTCTCGCAGTGTGCCGGCAGGCGGATGACCGGTGCAGGGCCGTCCACTCCCGGTTGCCCAGCGGGCGCCTGGCCATGCTGCCGGCTATCCACTGCAAGTCTCGATGGCATGAGTGGGGCTCGTTCAGTTAAGGGATGAGGCGAACAATCGCAATGTGAATTGTTCCTATTCGTGACAGTCGTCAGGGCCCGGGAGCAGGACCATCGCTCATCCGCGGAGCCGTGTGCCAGTTGACAACTGAGTGAGACGCGTTATCATTCGCGTTATTGGTCACGCGAGTTCCACCAGTGCCCAATCTGCGCAGCGGCGTTCGTGACCGACGCGCTGTAGCCACCCAGCCAGAACCGGCCTTCGCCGGACCCGCCAGGTAGCACGTTTCCGTGATCCACGGCTGAGCGGGCTGCCTTCCTCAAGAGCTGCACGTCCCCCTCGCCAGTGTTGCCGCGATTGGCGGTGGGGAGATGCCATGCTTCGGTTGGGATCGTCGAGCGTTGTCCTCATGCTGGCGAGCGCCGAGATGCTGGCGTCGGGCGCGCAGGCCGAGACGTTCCGGGGATCCGCGCACGGCGGTGAGGAGCCCCTCCTACTCCCCCAGATCGTGGTGACCGGTACGCGAACCGAGCGCCTGCTCGACGACGTTCCCGTCCGCACCCAGGTGATCGACCGTGACGCCCTCGACCGGCGCCAGGCGCGCGACCTGGCTGATGCCCTGCGCCTGCTTCCCGGGGTCTACCTCCGCACCATCCATGGCAAACAGGGACAGGAGGTGTGGATGCAGGGTCTGGATGGCGACCGGGTGCTGGTGCTCATCGACGGAATTCCGGCGATTGCATCCACCGGAAGCACGGTGGATCTCACCCAGATCATGGTGGCCGACGTCGAACGAATCGAGGTCGTTCGTGGGGCCACGTCAGCGCTTTACGGCTCTTCCGCGATGGGCGGTGTGATCAACGTCATCACCCGCCGGCCCGATGAGCTGGCGTATCGGTTGCAGCTGGAGGCGGGTGCCTATGACGAGCGCGGCGAGGGAGATCCGCCTCACGGGACTCACCTCCTGGGCCGCTGGAGCCGTGGCGGGGAACGTTATGCCGCTGAGTTCACGGGGGCCTGGCGTCGGAACGACGGCTTCTCCCTGGAACCCGAGCGATTCGCTCAGGACGTCCACGGCATCGAACACGTCAACCTCTCCTCGCGGGTGGACTGGACGCCCACGCAGCAGACGCGACTCGGCCTGCGACCGACCTGGATGCAGGAGGACAAGACCCAGCGCCTGTCCGTGGCTCTGCCCGGCGGATTCGAGGGACGTCGCGTCAAGGAGGAGACCGTTCGCCAGCCCGCGCTGGTCGTGGACCTTGCGCACACCACTGAGAACAACGGCGACTGGCGGCTTGCCGCCTCGTGGTCACGTTTCGAGAACCAGACCATGGAACGTTCCGTGGCCGGTGATCCGCTGACCCGCCGCGACGCCCGGATCGTCTCCAAGCGTGTCGAAGGCCAGTGGAACCACGACTGGAACCCGCGCCATTGGCTCACCTTTGGCGCAGTGGTCTGGGAGGAGCGGCTGGATCAGACCAAGGACACCTGGATCGGCGGAGCCCCGGTCCGCAGCAACGAAATCGTGCCCGATGCACGGCACCGCAACCAGGAGGTGTTCGCCCAGGACAACATCTTTCTGGGCGAGAGGGCCGAAATTCTTGCCGGTCTTCGTTATCAGCACGACAGCGACTTCGGTGGGTTCTTGGCTCCCAGTCTGAACCTCAAACGACAGGTCGATACCGATGCCGGACGCGTGAATCTGCGAGCCGGCGTGGGGCGTGGCTATCGCGTGCCCAACCTGAAGGAACGTTACTTCGAATTCGACCAGAGCAGCCTCGGCTATCTGGTGGTAGGCAATCCGGACCTGAAACCAGAAAATTCGGTCAGCGTGCAGCTCGGCTCGGAGTGGCTGCCCCTGGAAGAACAGGCCCCCCGCGGGGACGTGAACCTGTTCTACAACGACATCCGGGATCTGATCACCACCGAGTTCAACGCCGAACTCTCCGATCGGGAGGGTCTGCAGGTATTCGACTACCAGAACCTGGCCCGGGCAAGGACCTGGGGTGTCGAGACGGGCCTCGCCTGGCAGCTGCACCCCAGCTTCCGCTGGGACATCGGGTACACGTGGCTGCAGACGGAAAACCGGGACACGGGCCTCACGCTTCCGCTCCGTCCCGCCCACCAGGTCAAGACCGAATTCATCTACCAGCGCAACCGGCTGCAACTCTCGGCGGACGCCGAGTACCAGTCCAGCGAGTTCATCGATATTGAGAACACGGAGAAATCCCCGGCATGGACCCGGGTGAACCTGCGCGGCGCCTGGCGTCAGGGCCCCGTGACCTGGCTCGCGGGTGTGGACAACCTGTTCGACGAGGTTCCGGCGGCTGGTGACGCCGCGGATTTCAGCCCGAAAACCGGCCGCTACATCTACCTGGGGTTGCGCCTGGACGGCCCCTTCCGGTCCCGATGACATCAACCCAGAGGAGCGACATCATGTCCGTTGCATTCCACCGACCACTCACAGCCTTGCTTGCTGCGCTTCTGGTGACCGCCTGCGGAGGTGGTGGATCGGATGATCCGCCTGCCGACGGGGATAACCCGCCGCAGACTGACGAACTGACATCGCTACAGATCGACGCCACGGACGCCTCCCGGTACGTATATCTGAACCTGAACACGGGACAGGTCGCCGAGGTTGCCGCGCAGTCCGAGTCCGGGCCGGAGTGGCATATCGCCTTCCGGCGGTTCAACGTGAAGTTGAACGGCGGGACGTCGGGAGACGGCAACGTCGCAGGCGCGCTGGTCGGCGCACAGAGTGACTTCTACGACAACGGCGCGCCGATCGAGAGCCGGTTTACGACTGCGAACCCTGACGGCGAACGACCGGCACTGATGGCCGAGATCGCCGAGCCCGATGCCGGCGACTGGATCCAGGACAGCGTGACGACGGTGCTGCGGGGCACCAGCGCAACCGACGGCGGTTGGTACCTGTTCAACCTGGCCGACGGGACCATGCTTCCGAACCCGGACCGCGGCTGGCTGCTGCGGTCTGGGGAGGGCAACAGCTACGCCCGCATGCGCATGACGGAACTCACCTTCGCTACGCGTTCGGGACTCGGCGTGGAGAATTTCCGCTTCGAATTCGACGTGCAGCCGGCAGGGATCGGCCAGTTCACTGGCCAAGCGGCGTTCCAAGGCTCGATTCCGCCGGAGGGTGGCGAGGTCTGCTTCGATTTCGACGCCGACCAGACGGTCGCCTGCTCGGGCACCGCGTGGGATCTGAAGATCGGATTCCTCGGCAGGTCCTTCTTCCTGCGGAGCAACGGCGGCGTGAGTGGCGACGGCAGCGGGGCCGCATTCGGTCCGTTCGACTGGGCGGAACTGGCCGCCTATGCCAGTGCAACCATCGATCCGGGCGGAACTCCCCTGGCCGGGCTCTATGTTCCGGACAGCTCGAGCGGCGTGTTCAGCGAACACCCCTGGTATGCGTACAACCTCGCGGGGCAAAACCGCCTCTGGCCAAACTACCGGGTCTACCTGATCGACACCGACCGTGCCGATGACACCGCACCGCGTTATGTGCTGCAGATCATCGGCTACTACAGCGACGCCGGAATCTCGGGGTATCCGCAACTGCGCTACCGAGCCGTTCCTGCACTGCAGTGACCGGGCGCACCGCTGCGCCAGGAGCGAACCGCGACTTGAATTCTGCACGTCCGCGTGCCGGTGCGTGCCAGCCATCACCACACGGAGACGATCACCATGGACATGTTACGAAGCGAATCTCAGGCGAATGGTCTGCATCAGGCCTGGCATGACCTGCGCCAGAACAACCCCCGATTGAGGGCGCGCGATGGCGCGAGGCAGCTCGGCGTCAGCGAGGGCGAGTTGGTTGCCAGCGGCTGTGGCCGGACCGCCGTGCGCCTGAAGCCTCGGTGGCAGTCACTGCTTCACGCGCTTGGCTCCCTGGGGCCGGCCATGGCCCTCACCCGCAACGAGCACGCAGTCCATGAGCGCCATGGGCGATACCGGAACATCCGGGTTTTTGGAAACATGGGCCTGGTACTGGATGACGGCATCGACCTGCGCCTGTTCCTTGCACACTGGCACCACGCGTTCGCGGTGACCGAACAGGGGGCGGACGGGAGCCGCCAGAGCCTCCAGGTCTTCGACAGCGACGGTACCGCCGTGCACAAGGTGTACCTGACCGCACAAAGTGACGGTGCGGCCTACCAGGACCTGCTGGAACGCTTTCGTGATCCGGATCAGGATCCCGTGCTGAACGTCTTTGCCCGGCCTCCAGCGCCACCGCCGCAACCAGAGGAGACCATCGATGTAGCTGGTTTGCAACGCCATTGGGATGCGTTGCAGGACACCCACGACTTTCATGATCTGCTGCAGGAGTTCGGCGTGACCCGTATCCAGGCCATGCGTCTGGCTGGTTCCGAGCGTGCGCGGGAGGTCGGGCCGGATTCCCTGCAGCAGGTGTTCGAGAGCGCGCGCGATGCGGACCTGCCCATCATGGTCTTCGTCGGGAGCCCTGGGGTCGTCCAGATACACACCGGCACCGTCAAGCGCCTCTACGAAGTGGGTGAGTGGTACAACGTGCTCGATCCGGCGTTCAACCTGCATCTGCGCCAGCCGGCCGTCTCCAGTGCCTGGATGGTCAAAAAGCCCACGGTGGACGGGCCGGTGCACTCGCTGGAGCTCTATGCCGAGGACGGGCAACTGATTCTCCAGGTGTTCGGGGCCCGCAAGCCGGGGAAGCCGGAGAATGTGGGTTGGCGCTCGTTGATCCAGTGCCTGCAGCCATTCCGGGCCCGTACATGAATGTCCTCCGGCGTCGAGTTCTGCTGGGTGGCCTGCTCGGTCTGTTCGGTGTCGCTCCGGTCGCTGTCCCGGCCGCTTCGCGATCCGGGCGGGTGATCAGCGTCGGCGGATCGGTGACGGAGACGGTGTTCGCACTCGGTGCGGCCGAGCGCCTCGTCGGGGTCGATACCAGCAGCATCTTTCCGGAGGCTGCGCGCTCGCTGCCACAGGTGGGGTACCAGCGGGTGCTCTCGGCCGAGGGCATCCTTTCGCTGCAGCCGACGCTGCTGCTGGCCGATGAGCAGGCCGGTCCGGCGTCGGTCATCACACAGATCCGGGCTGCCGGACTTCCCGTGGACACCGTCCCTTCCGCCCGGTCGCGGGAGGAGGTTGTAGAGCGCATCCATCTCATCGGTCAGTCCCTGCACCGTGACGCCGCGGCGCAGGCCCTTGCCGGCGCCGTCGATCAGCGCCTCGAGGCGGTCGAGCAGGCGCTGGCACATCAGGATCAGCGGCCCCGGGTCATTCTCCTTCTCGCCCACGGGCGCGGCTCGCCGCTGGCCGCGGGTCGGGATACGCAGGGCGAGGCGATGATCCGGATGGCTGGCGGACAGAACGCACTGCACGGCTTCCGGGGTTACAAGCCGGTATCTCCGGAGGCGGTGGTGGCCGCCGCACCGGAGGTCGTCGTGCTGCCCGAACAGTCGGTGGAGGCTTTGGGAGGGATGGATGCCGCCCTCGCAGCATCCGGGCTCGACGCCACACCCGCAGCACGTCATGGGCGTGTGGTGGTCCTGGACATGCTCTATCTGCTCGGGATGGGCCCGCGCACCGGGGAGGCAGTGACGGAGCTGGCCCTTGCCTTCCATCCGGCACTTCGCCCCGGGCGGATTCCGTGAACGCGCGGGTATTCGCCGCAGCGGTGGCGGAGCCGGAAACGCAGGGGGACCGGTCGCGGCGGGCACGCTGGACCCTGCTTGCCCTGGCTGCGGGTCTGCTCGCGGTCGCGGTTCTGTCGCTGGGACAGGGGGCCCTTCCGGTCCCTCCGGATCGCATCGTCGGGATCCTGGCGAGTGCCGTCGGGCTCGGCGATGCGGCCCGCTTCAACCACTTCGAGATGCATGTGGTCCTGCACCTGCGCCTGCCCCGGTTGCTGCTGGCGATGCTGGTCGGCAGCGCACTGGCGGTCAGTGGGGCGGCGCTGCAGGGGCTCTTCCGCAACCCACTGGCCGACCCTGGCCTGGTCGGCGTGTCCGCGGGAGCGGCGCTCGGTGCCGTCACCGTGATCGTGCTGGGCGCAACGTGGCTCCACGGCATGACCGCCTGGCTCGGGATCTACACTTTGCCGATCGCGGCCTTCATCGGCGGTCTTGCGGCGACCCTGCTGGTGTACCGCCTGGCCCAGCAGGGCGGATACACGCCGGTCGCAACGCTGCTGCTCGCGGGTATCGCGATCAACGCCGTCGCGGGCGCCGGAACCGGGCTGCTGACCTTCATCGCGGACGATCAGCAACTGCGTTCCCTGACCTTCTGGACCATGGGCAGCCTCGGTGGTGCGAGTTGGTCGAATCTGGCCGCGGCCGCGCCCCTGATCCTGCTGCCGATGCTTGCGCTGCCGGTTCTGGCCATGGCCATGAACGCCTTCCTGCTCGGTGAGTCGGTGGCACAGCATCTCGGGGTTCGGGTGGAGCACATCAAGATTCTGGTCGTGACGCTGACCGCGATGGCTGTCGGGGCCGCCGTCGCGGTCTCGGGCATCATCGGCTTCGTCGGGCTGGTGGTCCCGCACCTCCTGCGCCTGTGGATGGGTCCGGATCATCGCTACCTGCTTCCGGGCAGCGCTCTGCTCGGGGCGTTCCTGCTGCTGCTGGCTGATCTCCTGGCGCGCAATGTCGTGGCCCCCGCGGAATTGCCGATCGGTCTGATCACCGCGCTGGTCGGCGGGCCGTTCTTCCTGGCCCTCTTGCTGCGCAGACGAGGCATGTATTCATGATTGAGGCATTGAGGGTCGCCCTCCGCCGTGGAGGTAAGAAACTTCTGGCAGGAGTGGATTTCCATCTGGGCCCGGGCGAACTGGTTGCCGTCGTCGGGCCCAACGGTGCGGGGAAGACCAGTCTGATACGCATCCTGAGCGGGGAGTACCCACCGGACAGTGGGACGGTGCAACTGGACGGGGTGCCACTGGACCGCTGGTCTCCGCGGCTTCTCGCCCGCCGGCGTGCTGTTCTCCCGCAGGAGACCTCGCTCGATTTCCCGTTGTCGGCGCTGGAAGTCGCGTTGATGGGGCGGATGCCTCACGTACGCAGTTCCCGGGACCGTCAGTTGGCGCTGGATGCCCTGCATCAGGCGGATGCCGCGCACCTTGCCCACAGGATCTACCCGACCCTGTCCGGCGGCGAGCGGCAACGGGTGCAGCTCGCTCGCGTGCTCTGCCAGCTCCGGGATGATTCCGCTCCCGCACAGCGTTACCTGCTGCTCGACGAACCGACCGCTGCACTGGATCTCGCGCACCAGTACACGCTGCTGCGAACGGTACGCCGGCTCGTCGGTGACGGTCTCGGCGGCCTGGCGATCCTGCACGACCTCAACCTTGCCGCGCAGTTTGCCGACCGTATCGTCGTGATGGCCGGGGGACAGATTGTTACCGGGGGAGATCCCCGGACCGTCCTGGTTCCGGAGCTCATTCGGGAGGTGTACGCGGTCGATTGTGTGGTGACGCGGCATCCGTGTCTCGCGGTGCCACACGTGATCCCGGTTCCGGACGCCAGAATGGGCGTTGGGGCTCATACGACAGTGCCGCGTACCCATGACTGAGTCCCTCCGGCTTCTTCCGCAAGGCCTTGGTGGTCGCGCCTTGAGTTGCCGGTCATTCTCGCGAAGCCCGCAGCAGCAGATTGCGCGGGGTTAGTTCGCGGTCGCAGAAGGACCCGAGGTCAACCCGCATGCCAGCCTCCTCGAGCCGCCGAGCTCGGTCGAGTGCCAGCCATACCTCCAGTGGCCGACGGAACAGGTGGCGAACCTGCTCCAGTCGCTCGACTTCTTCGAGCCGTCGCCAGCCGGCTCGCTCGCGCGCCGTCCAGTCGGTGATGGACGGCAGAACGAGCTGCTTTTCGTTGGCGGCCCAGCGGCAGAAACCCTGAAAGTCGGCGGGCAGATCGCCGTACCGAAGGCGGGGTATCGGGAGATAGGCGTCCACGCCGCGAATTTCCCGTTGCAGCAGGTCGAAGCCCAGCCGCCAGGCCTTCGCTCTGCGGCGCTGCCGCTGCGTGTGACAGGGTGCGGTCACTGTCTCCTGGACCGCGAGTGCGAGATCCTGGCGCGTGAGCACCAGTGCGTGGCGACGGGCAAGCTCCCGGCCGCTCTCCGAGACGGGTTGATACTGCTCATGCACAGTGCGGTGGTAACAGCAGGGTGCGAGAGAGAGCGCACAGCCCGTCTGCGCTACCAGTTCGAGCAGGCGCAGGTGCAGATCGCCACAGGCGTGCAGCGCCACCACGTGAGTCCCCGGACGCAGCCAGCGCAGCACGTCGTGCGCGAGCACGTCCTGTTGCTGCAGGTGCATGTGCACGCCTTGACGCTTTGCGAGTGCCTGCCCTTCGCTACAGAGTCGGGCATCAGACTCCAGTCCGGTTACGGGCGCGTAGCGACCATCGGCCAGGGCACGGGCGAGATGCCCCTTGCCCGAGCACCATTCGACGATGGACTGCCCGGGGACGATGTGTACGCGGGACACGAAAGCCGTGATCTGGCGCCATTTGCGTCCGCCGACATGGAGCCTCAGGCGTTCGGGCGGAGGTGCCGCGACAGCGGGCACTCGTGGCAGGTCGATGAGTTCCCCCAGTGGTTCGGCAGGGAGCCAGCCGGCGAGCGCTGTCGGGTCAGACCAGGGAACTACGGTGCCCCTTGATGGGAAGGCGGCCCAGGGTGGCGTCAGGCACTGGAAGGGCTCAATCGTCCAGACCGGGTGCCATTCGGCGAGCAGTCCCGTGAGGCGCTCCAAGCGCTCGGCAAGCGATGGCGTCACGGGCTGTTGCCGGCTCGCAGGATGGGTGAGCCAGGCTGTGCGGGCGTCAGCGGCAGGAAATCACGACGCACAGGATCGTGAAGGTGGCGCGTGGAGCCATATGCGGCATCAGTAGCGTCTGGTACGACCGGGTGAGTGTCTGCGTCGTGATGCACTCGGGCGAGGGGGTCTGCAGAGCCACTTCGACCACCACTCCATTCCTGAAGTATAGGACGGATAAACGCTGCTTTCAGGAAATGTCCAACGCTTATTCCCCGGTGAGATCGGAACAAGCCGCCTTTCTTGGCCCAAACTCGCGCTCCGCTCGGTCACCGCCCATCGCCAGCGCCATTTCAGGCGGGCAGCCAGCCGTTACGCTGCCGTGTGCCTCCAGGAAACAGCATCCGGGGTTGAATGAGGACGATGCCGTCAGCCGAATAGCGCTCCAGGCGGCGCCCGGCTTTCGGGTAACAGGAAGGGTCCGCAGGTTGGGGCTTCCATCTTCAAATGATTAAGGATTCTCTGAGCCGCTGCCAAATCCTTGATACAGGGGATGGTTCGCCCAGCCCCGCCCCTGCCCCGACAGGTCTCGACATCGGCCCCAAGAACCTGCTCCGAACGTTGGCGTCAAGTCCGACTCGAGCCACTCATCCAGGCCCACTGAATGGCAGTTCAGGGTCGCGAACCGTCCCTCCGAATCGGTTAATGCTCGTGTTTCCTCAACCACGAACGAGGACACCGACCATGAACGACAGCGAAATGATTGTTGCTTACCATCCGCCCCCCTGGGACAAGGGAAGGCTCATCGGCCAGAAGCCCCGCTGAAGCTCAGACAGATCTGGGCCCTACGCACCCGACGCGAGATGGCCGGGAAGGCCCAAGAACTCGCCCTGCTCAACCTGGCGATCGACAGCAAGCTCAGGGGCTGTGGCCTGGTCCAGTTGCGGGTAGACCACGTGGCCCGTGGCGGCGAAGTGCTGACCCGCGCCAGCGTGGTCCAACAGAAGACCCGCGAACCCGTTCGTTTCGAGCTGACCGAGCCTACCCGGATTGCAGTCTCTGCCTGGATTGCCAAGGCCGGACCGACCAGCGGCAGTTATCTCTTCCCAAGTCGGCAGCCAGGGGCGGCTCGGCACTTTTTTCTGGGAGGAGGCCTCGGCGACGGTTGTCACCGTGCTCTGGGTCACGGTGTTGATGCCGAACGACCAAGATCCGGATATCCGTAGCCACGAGACGATAGATGATCGACCAGGGGAAGCCGTGCAGCGGGAACCAACGACGGTCGCCCCCCGGTGGGAACCATAGGCCGGGATTCGCCACCAGGAAGTTTACGGGGACAGCACACCCATTTCTCTGCGGTCCGCGCGGGCTGCATGATCCGGGGAATCATGAGAAAGTGAGGGATGGCCCAAGCGGATCGTGTTCATTCGCGGGTAATCGCATCATGCGCGGCAGCGCTGCAATCGCCGGCGGGAATGGATATCGGTGTACTTCCCCGGAAACCCCGGAAACCGGGCCAAGAAACTTCATAGCCAGAGGGATTCCGATTGAAAGCCACGAAGCCGTCCTGTCTTCTGACGCTACTGACGAGCATTACCTTGGTGGCGGCCACAGCCTGTGCCCCGGAGGCACCGGACAAGAAGCCTGTTCCGCAATCCCGCCAACAGGAGCCTGCCGCCGAAGCGGAACCCATCCGCCCCGGTCACTCGCGTATTCTGCAATCCTACGACGGCACCGCCTACCAATATCCGATCAGGGCGCAGTACCCAGACTCCATGCAGGTTGACGGCGGCTGCATTGGTGAGGGCTGCGGGTTCTCCTTTACCTTTGCTCCCCGTGGCAATGCCCTGGATGATGCCGAGGTTCATGTCTTCTTACCGGCGGCCGCGCACTCGGCCGACGATCTGGAACCCTCGGTGACCGGCCCCAATGGCCTGATTGCGAGGGCGGGCTGGACAGTCAACGACATTGAGTCGGGAAGATCAGAAGCATTTCCCTATGACTGGGTGCAGACAGTCATCAGCTTCAGCGGTGATCGCGGACAGTCCGGCCATATCTTGCTGGGAGAAACCTCGGGTCAGGCGGTGCAGGTTCTACTGAAATATCCTGCCGAAATGGCAGAGGCCTACTGGCGCGATGCTGAGATCGTCCTTGAGAGCCTGGAATTCGAGGAAGAGCTGCTTCCCCTGACGTCCTCGTCTTCCTGAGGGGTTGCGGGTACAGTGCGCCCGTTTCTCTCCGCAAGCGGATCGTGTTCATTGTCGGGTAACCGCATCATGCGCGGCAGCGC
>NZ_JAWLHP010000019.1:0-49284 GCF_041690275.1 Thioalkalivibrio sp. | reverse complement strand
CTCGAGTTCCATCAACTGCCGGACGGCCTGTTCACTGCAGTCCTCGCGCAGGCCGAGTCCTGCCTGGTAGCCATAGTCCTGCGGGTTTCCCAGCGAATGATCAAAGCAGCCGTATCGTGCTCGGGCACGACGGCCGGCCTCGGGGTCGACCTCGTCGAGATAGTGGATGACCGCGTCCGCCGAGCGGTACAGGCTGTAAAGGTCCAGGCCGTAGAAACCCGCGCGATCCGCCGCGTCATGGGAGGCGTTGAAGGCCGCCAGCCATTCGACAAAGTCCACTACGGCGGTATTGCGCCACATCCACTGCGGAAAACGCTCGAAGTCGGCCAGGGCCGCGGTGGCCGAAGGGTCGTTTCCCTGTCCGCGGACGTAGCGATTGACACGATAGGCGTCCGGCCAGTCGGCCTCCACGGCCACGGCATCAAAGCCCTTCTCTTCGAACAGGCGGCGGGTGATGCGCGCGCGCAGGTCATAAAACTCATGCGAGCCGTGTGTTGCCTCCCCCAGAAGAACCAGGGGCGCGTCGCCGATCGTCTCGAGGACCGCGTCCAGGGACGAGGGCCCCTCACGCAGGTGTGTGACTTGCCGACGAAGTTCGTCTGAATCGACTCGATGAACGCGAGGCATGGTAACTCCTTTTCTTCGTGAAGCGCATGCCAACCCTGCAGGCTGCTTCCGGCGACCGTTGCTTCGTCCAGGGGCGCGCGCAGAAATGAACCGGCGATCCCCTGAAACCTTAGGAGAACTCCCTCCGAGCAAAAAAGGGGTGGTAATACCAGTGCGGATAAATACGCCCCCAAAACAGGGGCAGGGGAGCGAACAGAACATGCCGAAACCCTGCCGAAACCACGGCAGTTCCTCCTGGCTCAAAAAGACCATGAAGTCCGGCAGCACCGGGTTGACCTTCAGCGCGCCGCTCAGCCATGCGGGACGGGCGGGATCAGCGCACCGGCCTGGTGCGTCGGACCGGTCAGCGGCCCCGGCCGAGCAGGTGCTCGCGCACGATGAACAGGCCGGCGATGGAGCGCGCCTCGGAGCAGTCCTCGCGCAGGAGCAGGGGGCCCAGGTCGCGAATCGGCCAGGGAACGACCTCGATCTCCTCGGGCTCGTCCCCCGGCAGGCGTTTCTCGTAGAGTCCCTCGGCCAGTACCAGATGGGTGGCGTGGGACATGTAGGCGGGGGCGAGCGAAAGGGTACGCAGGCGCGTCAGGCGACGCGCACCAAAGCCCACTTCTTCCATGATTTCGCGGTTTGCGGCCGCCAGGATGTCCTCATCCGGCTGCATTCTGCCCTTCGGCAGTCCGAGTTCGTAGCGATCGGTTCCCGCGGCGTATTCCCGGATCAGCAGCACCGTGTCGGGATCGGGCATGGCCGCGATGGCCACCGCGCCGTGGCTGCTTCCGACCAGCCGTTCGAAACGCGTGTGGACGCCGTTGCTGAATTCGAGATGCATCTCCTCGACCTCGAACAGCCGGCTGCATGCGACTGTCCGGCGGGCGTGCACTGCGGGCGGTGGCCGGCGCATTGGCGATCAGGGCCCTTCGCCGTTCACCAGCCGCAACTCGGTCTGCAGCCGCCCCTCGAAGGTGGTCTCGACGATCACGCCGTGTGGGGATTCCATGACCTCGAATCCCGGTTGTGCCTCCGGCTCGATTGCCGCCAGCGACAGGTCCAGATCCCCCCAGCTGACCGCGACGGTTACGCGCATCGGAAAATATCCGTCCAGGAAGCGGCGCATGAAGGGCCCGTTTTCCAGCAGGTATTCGCCCTCGCCCAGGACCTGGAGGATCCGGGAGCGCGCGTTCACGCAGAGTTCCGCGTCCGGCCGGACCTCGCGCAGCTGGACGCTGGCCCCCTCGACCCAGGTTTCCTCGATATTGCTCTGCGATTCGATCTCGATATCGCGCGTCGTGTCACCATTGTAGAGAATCTGGGCTCGGCGCACGCTGTCGATGTCGCTGTGGCACTGGCGCAGCATCACCCAGCCGTTGTCGAGGCTGCTGGCGGCAAGGGTGATCTGGTTGTGGTGGTGGTGCACCCGGTTTTCGGGCGGATCCGTCAGGAAGTTCAGGGTGCCCTGGTTGCTCTCGGAGCGGGGCGGATCCCAGAGGCTGTCGTCATCGAACGGGTCGGTCTCCGCAGCCGTTGCCAGCGACAGGGAAAGAGCCGTAACTGAAGCGAGCGCCATTCGATGCAGACCGCGTGCCGGTATCGTGGCCATGATCACACCCTCACTGTTTTCCGAGTATTACGCATGGACATTGCGAGCGCGTCAAAAAATCCGATGGATCCCGCCTTTTCTGCTGCCCTTCCGTGGGCGCAGATTGACACGGTACTGTTCGACATGGACGGCACCCTGCTCGACCTCCACTTCGACAACCGCTTCTGGCGCGAGCTCATTCCCGACGAGTACGCGCTGATGCACGCGCACGAACCCGAGGCGGCACGGCAGCGGCTGTTCGCGGAGATGGAACGGATTCGCGGTCGCCTGCAGTGGTACTGCCTGGATCACTGGGTGCGCTTCACCGGGCTTGACCTGCTGGCGCTGAAGCAGCGGCTCGCCGGTCACATCGCGTTCCAGCCGTACGCCACGCACGTGCTCGACACCCTGCGCCTGCAGGGCAAGCGCCTGGTGCTCGTGACCAACGCGCACCCCGAGGTGTTCGCGTTCAAGCACGCGCACACGCAGATCGGCGATCACCTGGATCAGGTGGTTTCGGCCCACACGCTCGACTGTGCGAAGGAAGAGCCCTGTTTCTGGGAACGGCTGCAGCGCGTAGAACGGCATCACACCGGACGGACGCTGCTGGTGGACGACAACCTGGTCGCGCTCGGCACGGCGCGCGAGGCGGGCGTCCGGCACCTTCGGGGCATGCGCTTCCCGGATACGCGCGGCCCGGCGCTGGAGTCGGTGGAATTCCACCTCCTGGAGAGCCTTGCGGAACTGCTGCCGGACCGGCTCCTGCACCGATGAGCCCGGAAGAGGTCACCGCACGTCCGGCCAGGTCGTGAATCGCCATCCAGGATGGGGTTGAACTGGAAGTCACGGCGATTGCCCAAACCATGTGAGCATCGGAGACAAGCACGAGGTACTCATGCGCAACGCGGCATTTGCTATTGGACAGATCATTCATGTGCGCGACGTGGACATGCGCGGCGTCGTCGTCGACGTCGACGGGCATTTCGAGGCGCCGGCGGATCTCTCGGAAAGTGTCCGTTCGTCGCTGCCCAATCCGGAACAGCCCTGGTACTACGTGCTGGTCGATGGTTCCGAGGACCGCATCTACGTGGCGGAGGAGAGCGTGCAGCCCGATGCCGACGATACGCCGGTGGATCACCCGGGCATTGACCAGTTCTTCCGCAACTTCGACGACGGCCGCTATGAGCCGCAGTATCGGCTGAACTGAGACGGCGCCAGCCACGAGGCCCGCCCCCGCCCGGGATGCCCCGGAACCGAATCGCCGAGAGGACCGGCATCGCACACGGGCGCGCGGCGCGGTATCCGTGTGCACACCGTTTCGATGATGCACAATCGGGGCATGTCCGCATCCCGCCTTCCGACCCGCCGCGCTGAGCCCCGTCCCCGCGTGCGCGGGAGGGGCAGCGCCACGTCCTGATGGATACCGGGACCCTCCTTGCCGCCTTCGCGGTCGGTGTGCTCGGTGGCGTGCACTGTCTGGGCATGTGCGGCGGTATCGTGGGGGCGATCTCCGTGAGTCATGCCGGATCGGCATCCGCGACCTGGCCGCGTCTGCTCGCCTACAACCTCGGCCGGATGAGCAGTTACGTGGTCGCCGGCGCCCTCGCCGGGCTGCTCGGTGGCGCATTGCTCGGCGCCTTGCCCCAGGGCCAGCGCCTTCTGGAACTGCTGGCCGCGGTCTTCCTGATTCTGCTGGGCCTGTATCTCGGGGGCTGGTGGCCGGTGCTTGCGCGCCTGGAGCGCGTCGGAGGGCGGGTCTGGCGCCGGATCGAGCCTCTCGGGAGGCGTTTCATCCCGGTCCGGCACGTCGGACAGGCCTTCGTCGTCGGCGGTGTCTGGGGGTGGCTGCCCTGCGGACTGGTCTACAGCGTGCTGGTGTGGACGCTCGCGGCAGGAAGCGCGGCGGATGGCGCGCTGCTGATGGCCGCCTTTGCACTGGGGACGCTGCCGAATCTGATGCTGATGGGCCTGTTCGCGGCACAGCTGGCGCGCTTCGTGCGTAATGATCGGTTCCGGCAGGGTGCTGGCGGGCTGTTGATCGCCTATGGCGTGTGGCGGATCTTCAGTATCCTCGCGTGACCCGCGTCCTCCCGGCGCTGGCCAGCCCCGGGAACCCGCTCAGTAGCGGTAGATGACCTTCTGGAAATTGACCGGCATCACCTCGTCGTCGTTGGCGGCCGTCACCTGCAGGTTGAAATCAAGTACCTCGCCCGGGCGTACCCGGACCTCCGCCAGGTGATAGACGGAATCGCCGTCCCGAACCTCCCGGAAGCGGAGGTGGCGGACCTGCCGGTTCAGATTCACGGCCTGTCCGCTGACCGTCCCCGGCACCGGCTGCATCTCCTCGCCATCACGTTTCATGATGACGACATTGACCAGGGCACGGCTCCTGCTTCGGTGCAGGTCATAGGCCCTCGCGACATCGGGTGACAGCAAATGGGTGCTGAGTACGGTGTAATGCACGACGTAGCGGTCGAACTCCACCTCGTTCGCCTGCACCGGGGCCGCCGCCACGAGCAGTGCAAGCGCGCCGAACCAGGTGATCACCAACAGATTGCGCATGCGTTCCATCCTGAAGTCTCCTTGCTGGTGCACCGGTGGCCGGTGCCGGATGTCAGTAGGCCGGGGCGGATGTGCCTTGCTGCGTCGACAGGGTTCGCAGCAGTGTAACAGCGCCCGGTACCTGGATTGCCTCTGTGCTGATTCTAGATCGAGCGCACCACAATGAGCAGTACGTAGAGACCGATAAGCGCGAGCATCGGCGAGAAATCGATCGCGCCGGTGTTCGGCAGGGTCCGGCGCAGCGGCCCGAGGATCGGCTGGTTCACGTCGGCGACCAGCCGGCCGATCGGATTGCCGGTGCGGGCCCCGCCGGCCTGAAGCCAGCTCATCACCACCTCGATCACCAGGCTGATGATGAAGATCCAGATCGTCGTGACGAGCACCTCGCGGATGGATGCGATCAACACCGCTCCGGGGGCGATGTCGATACCCGTGAGGCTCAAGCGCAGCCAGAACTCGATGAACTTGAGCAGGATGATCAGCACCACCGCCGCGAGATCCAGGCGGCCGACCGGCGGGATCACGCGCCGCAACAGCTTCAGCGGGGGATTCGTGAGCTGCACCACGGCCTGGGAGATCGGGTTGAAGAAATCCGCACGGACCAGCCCGAAGATCACGCGAAGCAGCAGCAGGATGATGTAGATTCCGAACAGGGTGCTGATCAGGAAATCGAGGATCTGGTCGAAGGGGCCTGGCATCGCTTGCTCCGCTCTACGTTAGGCCGGGCAGCGCCCGGATCAGGAAGTCTTCACGGCGGCCGTCCGCAGGTGTGGCGCCGGTGGCCGGGTGGGCATTATCCACCAAGCTCGCGGCTGCGTGCAGCCGCCGCCGCCATGGCCTGGGCAACCACCTCCGCGAGTCCGGACTCCTCGAACACGGTGAGCGCCCGCTCCGTGGTGCCACCGGGCGAGGTGACGCGGGCACGCAGTTCGGCCGGATCGGTGCCGCTTTCCTGCGCCAGCCGCGCGGCGCCGCCGACCGTGGCCAGCGTCAGCTGCCGGGCGGTGGCCTGATCCAGCCCCAGCCGCCGCGCTGCCTGCGTCATCGCCTCGATCAGCAGGAAGACGTAAGCGGGGCCGCTGCCCGAGGTCGCGGTGACTGCATGCATCTGCTCCTCGTCCTGCAGCCACACGGTCGCGCCCACTGCGCGGAGCAGCCGATCCGCGGTCTTCCGGTCGGCATCGGTCGCGAGTGGACTGGCATACAGTCCGGTGATGCCGGCGCCTATAAGCGCCGGCGTGTTCGGCATCGCGCGTACGATCCTGGTCTCCGGTCCGAGCCAGCCACCGAGGCGTCGGGTGCTGATCCCGGCGGCAACCGAGACCACCAGCGGGTCTGCGGCGGCGACCTGCGCGGCCAGATCCACCGCGAGCTCCGGCAGCATCTGCGGCTTGACGGCGAGGACCAGGGTCCGGACCCTGCCCGCCAGCTGGGCCGGGCCGAGCAGGACCAGGCCGGGAAACTGCGTGCGCAGAGTCGCCGCGCGGTCGGTGTCCGGCTCCGCGAAGCCGATGGACTCCGGGTGCACCCCGCTGCGGACGAGACCGGCGATCAGCGCCTGTCCCATGTTGCCGGCGCCCACGAAGCCGGCCTCGAGTTGCTGTTCGTTCATCACTGCCTCGCTTTCGGCCTGCGCGGCCCGAAGAGTGCGGTCCCGACACGGACCAGGGTTGAGCCCTCGAGGATCGCCGCCTCGAGGTCGTCGGACATGCCCATCGACAGGGTATCGAGCTCCAGCCCCCGTGTGTTCAGGGCGTCGCGGAGTTCGCGCAGCCGCGCGAACGGGCGCCGCTGTGCGGTCGGGTCCTCCGCGGGGGCCGGGATCGCCATCAGGCCGCGCAGCACCAGATTGGGCAGAGGGGCGACGGCTGCGGCCAGCCCGCCGGCCTCCCGCGGCGGCACCCCGGCCTTGCCCGGTTCTCCGCTGAGATCGATCTGCAGGCAGACCTGCAGCGGCGCCATGCCCGCGGGCCGCTGCCGGGACAGCCGTTCGGCGATCTTCAGCCGGTCGATGCCGTGCACCCATGCGGCGCGCTCCGCAACGGCACGGGTCTTGTTGGTCTGCAGGGCCCCGATGAAGTGCCACTCGAGCGGCGGCTCCAGGCCGGTCAGCGCATCGTGCTTCGCGATGAATTCCTGGACGTAGTTCTCGCCGAACAGGCGCTGGCCGAGCCGGTGCAGAGCCTGGATCTCCGCGTCGCTGCGGGTCTTGCTGACGGCCAGCAGCCGGACCTCCTCCCGGGCGCGGCCCGCCTGTCTGCAGGCGGTGGCGATGCGCTCTTCGACCCGTGCCTGATCGTCTTCCAGTTGCATCATGTCGCTATGATATAGTCCCAGAGGCGGGCGTGCCGTGGCAGTCCGGCTGCGGGAGTGCGCTGACGAGTGGTCGTCATCGCGAGTGTGGAACGATGGAAGGCGGCGATCCAGGGGACGATGATCGTCCTTTTGCGGTCCGGATCGCCGCACTTGGTTCAGCATGGCGGGCCGGGCAGGCCAGCGCTTCCCTAAAGCAAACGCCTGTGCTGCCGACAGGGTCTGTGAATCGGCCGTCTGCGTAGCTCGAGTTCGGGGGACTCAATGGATATCACCCAGTTGCTCTCTTTTGCCGTGAAGAACGGCGCGTCGGACCTGCACGTCTCGGGCGGCATGCCGCCGATGGTACGCATCGACGGTGACATGCGCCGGGTGAATGTGCCGGTGATGGAGCACAAGGAGGTTCAGGCGCTGATCTACGACATCATGAACGATCGTCAGCGCAAGGACTACGAGGAGTTTCTGGAGACCGACTTTTCCTTCGAGCTCAAGGGTCTGGCCCGGTTCCGGGTGAATGTCTTCGTGCAGGATCGGGGTGCGGCGGCAGTCTTCCGCACGATCCCGTCCAAGGTCCTGACCCTGGAGGATCTGGGTTGCCCGCGCGTGTTCGAGAAGATCTCCGACTACCCCCGCGGCATCGTGCTGGTCACCGGCCCCACCGGCTCGGGCAAGTCGACCACGCTGGCCGCGATGGTCGACCACAAGAACAAGAACGACTACGGGCACATCCTCACCATCGAGGACCCGATCGAGTTCGTGCACGAGTCCAAGAAGTGCCTGGTGAACCAGCGCGAGGTGCACCGTGACACCCACGGGTTCAGCGAGGCGCTGCGCTCGGCGCTGCGCGAGGACCCGGACACCATCCTGGTCGGCGAGCTGCGCGACCTCGAGACCATCCGCCTGGCGCTGACCGCCGCGGAGACCGGTCATCTCGTGTTCGGGACGCTGCACACCAGCTCTGCGGCCAAGACCATCGACCGCGTCGTCGATGTCTTCCCGGCTGCGGAAAAGGACATGGTGCGTGCGATGCTCTCGGAATCGCTGCGCGCGGTCATTTCGCAGACCCTGCTGAAGCGGGTCGGCGGCGGACGCGTCGCAGCCCACGAGATCATGCTGGGCACGCCGGCGATCCGCAACCTGATCCGCGAGAACAAGGTCGCGCAGATGTATTCCGCCATTCAGACCAGCGCGGGCATGGGCATGCAGACACTCGACCAGTGTCTCCGGGACATGATCGCCGAGGGCCTGATCACGCGCGATGACGCGAAGCGCCGGGCGGTGAATCCGGATAGCCTCTGATGGCTGCACTGTTCTTGATGGGTAACGACGTGTTCAGGCGTCACCGACAACGAGGGGTTCCGAGCCATGGATCGTGACAAGGCCATACGTTTCATGCACGACCTGCTGCGCACCATGGTCGAGCGCGGCGGATCCGATCTGTTCATCACGGTGGGCATGGCCCCGGCGGCGAAGATCAACGGGCTGGTGCAGCCGATGACCGACCAGGCCCTGACCCCGGCACACACCCAGGTGCTGGTGCGTTCGATGATGAACGACAAGCAGTCCGCGGAATTCGACCGCAGCCACGAGTGCAACTTCGCGGTCGGGCTGGAGGGTGTGTCCCGGTTCCGCGTCAGCGCCTTCATCCAGCGCGGCAATGCCGGGATGGTGCTGCGCACGATCCAGAGCAAGATCCCGAACTTCGAAGAGATCAACATGCCGCCGCAGCTGAAGGAGATCGCGATGACCCGCCGCGGACTCGTGATCTTCGTCGGCGCCACCTCCTCGGGCAAGTCGACCTCACTGGCGGCCATGATCGGTTACCGCAACCACCACTCGGCGGACCACATCATCACCATCGAGGATCCGATCGAGTTCGTTCATCCGCATGACAAGAGCCTGGTCACACAGCGCGAGGTGGGCGTGGACACCGAGAGCTACGAGGTGGCGCTGAAGAACACCCTGCGCCAGGCGCCGGACGTGATCCTGATGGGCGAGATCCGCGACCGCGAGACGATGGACTACGGCGTGGCCTTCGCGGAGACCGGTCACCTCTGCCTGACCACCCTGCACGCGAACAACACCAACCAGGCCCTCGACCGCATCATCAACTTCTTCCCGGAGGACCGTCGTCCCCAGCTGCTGATGGACCTGTCGCTGAACCTGAAGGCGGTGATCTCGCAGCGCCTGATCCGCACGCAGGACGGTGAGGGCAGGGTTCCGGCGGTCGAGATCATGATCAACACGCCGCTGATGTCGGACCTGATCCTCAAGGGGCAGGTGCATGAGATGAAGGATCTGATCAAGCGCTCCCGCGAGCAGGGCATGCAGACCTTCGACCAGGCCCTGTTCGATCTCTACGAGTCCGGCAAGATCAGCTATCCGGAGGCGATCCGCAATGCGGACTCGATGAACGACCTGCGACTGCGGATCAAGCTCGACAGCAAGCGCGCCCGTCGCGAGGAGGAGCCCGACGTGATGGACGATATGTCCGGGCTCTCGGTATCAGAAACGGCCGACGACTTCGTCTCACGGTGACTGCGATGGCGACTGCAAAGATCGATCCCTATCTGAAACTGATGGCCCAGAAGGGGGCATCGGATCTCTTCTTCATCACCGGCGCCCCCATCAGTATCAAGGTCGATGGCCGCGTCCAGCCGCTGTCCGGCACGTCCCTGAAGCCGGGCGAGGTCGCGGACATCGCCACCGAGATCATGTCGCCGGAACAGAAGGCCACGATGGATCGGGACCTGTCGGCGAATTTCGGGATCTCGCGGCCCGAGGTGGGTCGGTACCGGGTCAACGTCTACCACCAGCGCGGCCAGGTCGCGATGGTGATCCGCCACATCCAGCTCCGGATTCCCACCATCGAGGAGCTCGGTCTGCCGCTGGTGCTGAAGGACTTCGTCACGCAGCGCAACGGCCTGGTGCTGATCGTCGGGTCCACCGGTTCCGGCAAGTCGACCACGCTCGCGGCGATGGTCGATCACCGGGCCCGCCACGAGACCGGACACATCCTTACCGTCGAGGACCCGATCGAGTTCCTGCTTCCGCACCGGCTCTCGATCGTCGGCCAGCGCGAGGTGGGTATCGACACGCCCAGTTACGAACTCGCTCTGCAGGACGGCATGCGCGAGGCGCCCGACGTGATCATGGTCGGCGAGGTGCGCAGCCGGGAGACCATGCGTCAGGCGCTGAACTACGCGGACACCGGCCACCTGGTACTGACCACCCTGCACGCGACCAGCTCCAACCAGGCACTGGATCGCCTGATCCACATGTTCCCGGAGGACTTCCGCGGCCAGATCCTCACCGATCTGTCGCTGAACCTGCGCGCGATCGTCGCCCAGCGGCTGCTGCAGACGCCCGACGGCAAGCGGGTCGCCGCGGTCGAGGTGCTGGTGAACACCCCGTTCGTGTCCGAGCTGATCCGCGAGGACAAGATCGGCGAGATCAAGGAGGCGATGCAGAAGGGCTCCAAGGACGGCATGCAGACCTTCGACCAGGCCCTGTACCGGCTCTACAAGGAGGGCAGGGTCGATCTCGAGGAGGCCCTTTCCAAGGCGGATTCGCGCGCGGATCTCGAGTGGCGCCTGAGCTTCGGGGGCGGCGTGGGCACCCTCGAGAGCCAGGAGGAGGAGGACTTCCGCCTCCCCGGAGAGGCTGCCGGCCGCTGAACGCCAACCGGGCCGCTGCGGCTATCTTCAAACGGGCGGGAAGACCGTCGAGGCGGCAAACACCGGGCCGTCCACACAGACCCGCTTCATCGCGCCCCCCTGCGGCGTGTGCACCTCGACCGTGCATCCGGCGCAGCCGCCGACCGCGCAGGCCATGTATTCCTCCAGCGAGACCTGGCACGGCAGGTCGAACTCGGCGGCCAGTGCCGCACAGGCCGCGAGCATGGCGTGTGGGCCGCAGGCGTAGAGCTCGACCTGGTCGCGCAGTTCCGCACTCAGGCCCGCCAGCCAGGGCCGCGCGAGATCGGTGACGAAGCCGGGGTAGGCGCCCGGGATGTCCGCAAGCGAGGTCAGCCGGCAGGCAACGCCCCAGTCCTCCAGCAGCGGCATGGTCGCGATCGCCCCGTCGGGCAGACCCGGCCAGAGGATCTCCGAGGGCCTGGGCCGAAACGGGAACGGCACCTCCGACCCGAGGATCGCCCGGGTCTGGGCCCCCTGACCCTGCCGGCGCAGGTGATCGGCGAGGAAGATCATCGGCGGGATGCCGACGCCGCCGCCCAGCAGGAGGCGCAGCGGCCGCTCCGGGTTCAGCGTGAACGGGTTTCCGATCGGGCCGAGCACGCTCAGGCGCATGCCCACCGGCTGCCTTGCCAGCGCCTCGGTGCCGTCGCCCACCACCTTGTACAGGAACTCGACCCATCCCGCCGCCGGGTCCACCCGCTGGATGGACAGCGGCCGGCGCATCGGCAGGCGCGGGTCGCACTGCAGGTGCACGAACTGGCCGGGCTGCGCCCGGGCGGCACACTCGGGTGCGCGGAGCTTCAGCACCCACTGATCCGCGGCGTGTGCGGAATGCTCGATGACCTCTGCGCCGTCCTCGAGAAAGATGGTCCCACGGTGGCTGCGGGCGACGTCGGTGTTCATGCGCTGTCCTCGGCGGGCAGGTTCCAGGCGGGCCGCCCAGCGACCCAGGTCTCTCTGACCTGGCCGGAAAACGTCCACCCGATGAAGGGGCTGTTGGCGCCGGCACTCAGCCAGCTCTCCGGGGTGATCTCGTGCACGGCCTCCGGATCGAAGACCACGAAGTCTGCCGGTGCCCCGGGCTTCAGACATCCGCCATTGTGTCCGAGGATACCGGCCGGACCGGCCGTGAGCCGTTCCAGTGCCGCGGACAGCGGCAGCAGGTCTTCCTCGACCAGGCGCAGGGTCAGCGGCAGCAGGGTCTCCAGCCCGCTGATGCCGGGCCGGGTCTCGGCAAAGGGGCCGAGCTTGCTGTCGCTCTCGTGCGGCTGGTGATCCGAGCAGATCGCGCTGATGTCGCCGCGCGCCACCGCCGCGCGCAGGCCCTCGCGATCACGCTGGGTACGCAGCGGCGGCATCACGTGGCAGAGCGGGTTGAAATCGGCCACGTCCATCTCGGTGAGGAAGAGCTGATGTGCGGCAACGTCTGCCGATACCGGCAGGCCATCCGCGCGGGCCTTCGCGATCATCTCGGCGCCGCGGCGGGTGGACAGACGATTCACGTGCACCCGCGCGCCGGTCTGTTCGACCAGTGCCAGGATGCTGCCCAGCGCCGCGGTCTCGGCCGCCTCGGGGATCCCCGCGAGACCGAGACGCGTGGAGACGGCACCCTCGTGCACGCAGCCCGAACCGGCCAGCGAGGCGTCCTGTGCCGACAGCGACACCATCAGTTCGAAGGTGGCCGCGTATTCCATCGCCCGACGCAGCACCAGCGGACTCGCGAGCGGGTGGCGGGCATTGCCGACCCCGACGACGCCGGCGCGCTTCAGCGCCGCCATCTCGGCCAGCTGCTCGCCGTTCAGCCCGCGCGTCAGCGCGCCGATCGTGAGCACACGGACCCCGCAGCCCTGTTCGGCACGCCGCGAGATCAGTTCCACCTCGGCCGGAGAATCGATCGGTGGCATCGTGTCCGGGGACACCACCACCGTGGTGATGCCACCGCGCGCAGCGGCCTGCGTCTCGCTCGCGATCGTCGCCTTGTGCTCCTCCCCGGGCTCGCGCAGGTGCGCGGACAGGTCGATGACGCCCGGGAACAGCCAGCGGCCTGCGGCGTCGATCCGACGGCGCGGCTCGAAGCCGTCCGGAATCGCGCCGACTGCGAGGATCTCGCTGCCCTGGATGCACAGGGGCGCGATCGCATCGAGCCCGCTGGCGGGATCGATCACGCGCGCGTTCTCGATCAGGATGCTCATGCGCCGCGCACACCCATCACCATGGACATCACCGCCATGCGCACCGCGATCCCGTAGGTGACCTGCTGCAGGATCACCGACTGCGCGCCGTCCGCCACCGCCGAGTCGATCTCCACGCCGCGGTTCGCCGGACCGGGATGCATCACCAGGCAGTCGGGTTTCGCCAGGTGCAGCCGCCGCTGGGTCAGTCCGAAGAGCTGGAAGTACTCGTGCTCCGAGGGCAGGTGGGCGTGTTCCATGCGCTCACGCTGCAGGCGCAGCATGATCACCACGTCCACGTCGCGCAGGCCCTGTTCCAGATTGTGATAGACGTGAACGCCGAGATCCTCCACATGGGCGGGCAGCAGCGAATACGGCGCCACCACGCGCACCTCGCCCGCCTGCAGGATGTTCAACGCGTGGATCTGCGAGCGCGCGACGCGCGAGTGCAGGATGTCCCCGACGATCGCGATCTTCAGCCGCGTGAAGTCGCCCTTGTGGCGGCGGATGGTGAACATGTCGAGCAGGGCCTGGGTGGGGTGGCCGTGTCGACCGTCTCCGGCGTTCAGCACGCTGATTCCGGGCTCCACGTGCCGGGCCATGAAATGGGCAGCCCCGCTCTGCTGATGCCGCACCACGAACATGTCCACGTTCATGGCCTCGAGGTTGCGCAGGGTGTCGAGCAGACTCTCGCCCTTCACCGCCGAGGAGGTGCTGACGTTGATGTTGAGCACGTCGGCCGACAGCCGCTTCGCCGCGAGTTCGAAGGTGGTGCGGGTGCGGGTGCTGGCCTCGAAGAAGAGATTCACGATGGTCTTGCCGCGCAGCAGCGGGACCTTCTTCACCGCCTTCTCGTTCATGTTCGCGAAGGATTCCGCGGTGTCCAGGATCTCGCTCAGAAGATCCCGGCTCAGCCCCTCGACGGTGAGCAGGTGCTGCAGCCGACCGTCGCTGGTCAGCTGCAGGCTGTTGGGCAGGGGACCGGCCCGGGGCAATTGGCTGGCCGGATGGGCCACTGCGATCAAGTGCCGCCCTCCAGGTGTATCCGCTCCAGGCGCAGTGGGTCGGGGCCGCGCAGCTTCACCTGCTCGCCGGCGCCGAGCTCGAGATGGGCCCCGACAATGGCCGCCTCCACCGGCAGCTCACGCCCGTCGCGCTCGACCAGTACCGCCAGCGTCACCGAGGCGGGGCGGCCGTAATCGAAGAGCTCGTTCAGTGCGGCGCGGATGGTGCGGCCGGTGAAGAGCACGTCATCCACCAGCAGGATGTGTTCGTCGTCCAGTTCCTCGGGCAGCTCCGAGGGCCGTACCTGCGGATGCATGCCGATCCGCGAGAAGTCGTCCCGGTAGAAGCTGATGTCCAGTTTCCCCATCGGCCGGGTGTAGCCCAGGCGTTGGCGCAGGGCGTCCGCGATCCAGACGCCCCCGGAGTGGATGCCGACCACGATCGGCTCGGCGATTCCCTGCTGCCGGAAGTGGCGCCGGGCCTGCTCGGCCATGCTGTCGAGGAGGGGTGCGATCTCAGGCATTGCGGGTGTTCTCCATTAGCCAGCCTTCCAGGATGATCGCGGCGGCATGGGCATCGAGGCCCGGATCCTTGCCGCGGCGCCGCACGCGCTCCCGTCCCAGGTGGGAGCTCAGGCGCTCGTCCGCCCAGTATACCGCCCGGCCGTGACGCAGGCCGAGCCCTTCGCCAAAGGCGCGGATGGCCGGTCCAAGGGCGGTGGGCTGGCCGTCGTCGCGGGTTGGCCAGCCGACCACGAAGGCGTCCGGCTGCCACCGGGCGATCAGCGCATCGATGGTGCGGTCGCTGTCCGGCCGGCCCGGCCGCACGGTGACCAGACCGCGTGCGCTGCCGGTGAGCTCGTCACCGATGGCGACGCCGATGCGGCGCTTGCCGTAGTCGAAGGCCATCAGCCGCACGTCGGCGTGAACATGCGGCCATCGGGAAACCCGGACAGCCCGGAAGATGAGGCAAGGGTCGGGGACAGATCTGCAAATCTGTCCCCGGGGGGCGCCGATTCGTTTCCGTGCGTTTCCGTGGCGGGTCTTTGCATGGTCAGGGCTGGTGGCCGGCCGTAGCCGCTACGCGTGTCCGGCGACCTGGCTGATCAGGTTCATGTCGATGCCGATCAGCCGGGCCGCGGCGTTCCAGCGCTGCTCGGGGGGCAGCGTGAACAGGATGGCATGCCCGGGCGGCGCCACCAGCCAGGAATTCTCCGCGATCTCGCTCTCGAGCTGTCCGGGGCCCCAGCCGGCATAGCCGAGCGCGATCAGCGCATGCTCCGGCCCTTCTCCGCGGGCAATGGAATCGAGGATGTCGCGGGAGGTGGTCAGCGCGAGATCACCGCCCAGTTTCCGGGTGCCGCTCCATTCGTCGCCAGCCGGGTGCAGCACGAAGCCATGCTCCGGCTGCACCGGTCCGCCGCGGAAGATCGGCCGGCTGGCGGTCTCCGCGGTTGGCTGCAGTTCCAGCTGCCGCAGCATCTGTTTCAGGGTCAGCTCGAGCGTCTGGTTGATCACCAGGCCCATCGCGCCCTCTTCCGTGTGTTCGCAGATGTAGGTGACGGTCTGTGCGAAATAACCGTCCTGCAGGCTGGGCATCGCGATCAGGAACTGATTGCGCAGCCCGTCGGTGGTCGAGTCCGGAGTGCGTAGTGCCATGCCTAGAGTATCGGCCTGCGGGACCCCGGCCCGCAAGCCGTCAGCGGGCACGTTCCACGCGATCGCGGCGGAAGGCCCAGGTGCGGGTGATCACCAGGTGATCATATTGCTCGCGCATGCTGTCGGTGAACGGGGCGAAGGGGGCGGCCAGTTCCACGATGCGGATGGCGGACTGGTCCAGCACCGGTTCCCCGGAACTCTGGGCGATGGCGATGTCCTGCACCCGACCTTCCGCGTCCAGACGCACCGACAGCACCAGGGAGCCGGACAGTTCGCGCCGGCGGGCCTCGTCCGGGTAATTCAGGTTGCCGACGCGCTCGACCTTGCGTATCCAGGCCTCCAGGTAGGCCGCCTCCGGCGCGGTGCGGGCGGCGAGGGTGTCGATATACAGGGTCCTGGAGGCCTGCGAACGCAATTCCTGCCCGGTCTCGTGGGGCATCGAGCGGGCCATTTCCCGCCCGCGGGCCAGGATGGTGGCCGCGGACGGGGTCTCCGGAGCGTCGGCAGTCTCTGCGGGGGCGGGGTCGCGCGGCGCGGTATCGGGCGCCGGCTCGGACGCGGTGACCGGTTCCGGGTCCGCCGGCGGGACCGCATCGACCGCGGATGGCGCGGCCTTCGGTGGCTCGGACGCGGCCGTCTCCTCCATCGGCGGCTCCGGGCTGCGGGCCACCTGGCTGTCTTCGGCCTCACCGCTCCCGGCCTGGGCCTGCACGGCAATGTGGTCGGCATCCTCCGGTTCCGCCGACGGGACCTCCACCCAGGTCACGTCCAGCGTGACCTGCTCGGGTCGTTCTCCCGGGAAGATCTCGAACCCGACGCCCAGGATCACCAGCGCGTGCAGAACGAGCGCCACGAACAGCGTCAGGCCAAGGCCGCCGCCGTCATCGGGTTCCGGTTGTGGGAGTGTTGCGGACATGGCGTTGCATGCGCGGGTCGGAGAGCACGGAGTTGGACAGTATACCGGTGACCACGCCGGCGATCAGCGCCGCGAGCAGCAATGGCGGCAGCAGCAGTGGCAACTGCGGGTGCGGGATGATCAGGGTCCAGGCCAGCAGGAACTGCCCCCCGGTGTGGGCCAGCGCTGCGGCAACCGCGAGGCCCACCGCGCTCAGGTGACCCGGATACAGCCGACACAGCGGTGCGAGCAGCAGCAGCGCGGCCAGTGCACCGGCGAGCGACAGCCAGAACCCCGGGCTCAGCAGGGTGCCCAGCAGCAGGCTGGAACCCACCACGCGCAGCAGCGTCACCGCGACCGCCGCCCGCCAGCCCAGCGTGACCAGCGCCACCAGGGTGATCACGTTGGCGAGACCCGGCTTGATTCCGGGTACCGGGCTCGGGATTGCGGCCTCGATCACCTGCAGGCCGATCGCCAGGGCCGCAAGTGCGGCGATCCGGTGATCCGAGGCGGTGGAATCCGTGGCGACGCGTATCGCCATGATCGTCAGAAGTGCATGCTGTCGAATTCTGCTCCCGGGCCCTGCACCTGGAGCACGAGACGGTTCGGCAGGCTCACCGCCATGTCCCCCGGGCGTGCCAGCCAGCCCGCGCGCTCGCAGATGTCCCGGGTGCCCGGGGAGTCGACGCAGCGGGCCCGCCCCGGCTCGATCCGGATCGTGGTCACGCCTGCAACCCCCTGGACGCCAAATGTGCGGACGGCGTCCAGGGGATAGTGCCGGGGTGCCGCACCGGCCTGGGTCACGACCAGCTCCGTGGCCCCGCCACCCGGCGCATAGGCCAGCCCGAAGGCGGTGCCCACCAGGGCGACGGCCAGCGTCACCACCAGTGCGTCACCCCACCGCAGGCCATGCATCAGCGGGGCTCCGGGCCGGTGCCGGGACCGGACTCCCGGAGACGGTAATCGAGGTCCTGCCGGAAATCCACGCGGCCCTCCATCGCCGGCGTCAGCTCGACCGAACCATCGGCGAGCACCAGCAGGGCGTGGTCGACGCCGAGCCGCCTTGCGTACGCAGGCCACTGCTGCGGGCCGGCGATCATCAGGGTCGTCGCCGCGGCATCGGCCAGGGCCGGATCGCCATGGAGCACCGTGGCGGATGCGATGCCCTGGCTGGGCCTTCCGGTACGGGGATCGATCACGTGATGGATCCGCCGACTCTCCCATTCATAGCCGCGTTCGTAGTCCCCGGAACTGAACAGGGCCTCGCCGGGGCCAAGCGAGATGGCCGCCAGCACCCCGGTGCCCCGGGGATCCCGCACGCCGATGCGCCAGGGCCGGCCGGCGGGCTCCCCGAGGGTCATCAGGTCGCCGCCGGCGTTCACGATCGCGTGTTCCACACCGAGTTCGGTCAGCAGCTCCAGACTGCGCGCGACCGCAAGGCCCTTTGCAAGCCCCCCGAAGTCGAGCTGCAGTTCCGGGTGGCCGCCGCGCAGGCGCATGCCGTCGCGTTCGATGTCCGCGACCCTCGGCGGGTCGGCCAGCATGGTCGCCAGGGTCTCTTCGCTCGGTGGCGGTCCGGAAGGCTCGTCCTGATGAAAGCCCCAGGCGGAGACGAGCCGGCCCAGTGCCGGGTTGAACAGTCCGTCAGTGAGGCGCTCGAGCTCCCGGGCCCGTTCGATCAGCGGCAGCACCGATGCCGGGGCATCGAACTCGACGCCCTGTTCGAGCAGCCGATTGGTGCGGCCGAGAGGACCCGGTTCCCAGGCATGCCAGGCAGCGTGCATGGCATCGAGTTCGTCTCTCAGGGCGGACTCGATTCCCGTCAGATCGTGGGTATCCGCTGGGTGGAGCGTGACGTCCACGAGGGTGCCGAGGGCCTGGAAGGTGAGCCGATCGGTGTCGGGACCGTCCCGCCCGCAGGCGCTCAGGAGCAGGGCCAGGAACACCGGTAACAGCAGACGCAGGATCGCGGGCAGGTCCGGTGACAGCGGGCGCGGATTCATGGGGCGGTGGCGTTCTCCAGATGTTCGACCAGTCGTCCCGCGATGTCGATGCCGCAGGCGGCATCGAGTTCACGGATCCCCGTCGGGCTGGTCACGTTGATCTCGGTGAGATAGCCGCCGATCACATCGAGCCCCACGAAGTCGAGGCCCCTTGCCTGAAGCTCCGGTGCCAGCTCCCTGCAGATCCAGTGTTCGCGTTCGGTCAGCGGAACCGCGACGCCGCGCCCGCCCGCCGCCAGATTGGCCCTCGACTCTCCCTCGGCCGGGATGCGCGCCAGCGAATGATCGACGGGTTCGCCGTGGATCAGCAGAATGCGCTTGTCGCCCTCGCGGTACTCGGGCAGGAAGCGCTGGGCGATCACGGTCCGGCTGTCGAAGTCGGTCATCAGCTCCAGGATCACCGAGACGTTCGGATCGTGCTGGTCCACGCGGAATACCGACGCGCCGCCCATGCCGTCCATTGGCTTCACCACGATGCTGCCTTCCTGTCTCAGGAAGGCGCGGATGCGCGCGCGCTCCCGGCTGATCAGCGTGGGGGGACAGCACTGCGGGAAATGGGCGGTGAAGGCCTTTTCGTTCGCATCGCGGAGCGAAGCCGGACGATTGACCACGTGCACGCCGGCCTGTTCCGCGAGTTCCAGGATGTAGGTGGCGTAGATGTATTCGAGGTCGAACGGGGGATCCTTGCGCATCAGCACGATGTCGAATCGCGCCATCGTGCCCTCAACCGCGTCTGCCAGATCGTGGAAGTCCGTTGCCTGGTCGCGGACCGTCACCTCCCGGCTGCGGGCGTGGGCGATGCCATCCGTGACCCAGAGGTCGGAGAGTTCCATGCAGTGTGCGCGATGCCCGCGCCGGCCCATCGCCAGCAGCATCGCGAAGGTTGAATCCTTTGCCGGCCTGATGCTCTGGATCGGGTCCATCACCACGCCGATATCAAGCGTTCCGGGCATGTGCTGCGGCTCTGCTTCGGGGGCCTCCAGTATGCCACGATCGGCCCCTTCCGCAGGGCATCGGCCCGCCGCCCCTGGGTCCGGGGGCAGCCCTGTGGCACAGTAGCGTGACTGGCGGAACGCGCGGGATGTGGCCGTCTGCCGTCGATCTGTTGCCGCGGGGATGCCGCGGGTCAGCCTGATCGCCGGTGCTCGGCCACCGTTGCCGGCGCGGCCCCGTTCGGCCCCGCGCTGGACCGCGTCCTTCCCCGGTCCGCAGACTGCGCGGCCGCACGCAGCATCAAGGGATTCGAATGGAAAGCGATAGCGTAGCCTGGGACCAGGCCGAGCCCGAGGACCTGCTCTTCTGGGTCGAGCGAGCACTGCAGCGGTACGTCGAGCATCACGCCTGCGAGGAGTGTCTCGGCCTTGCTCGCGAGGGACTCGGTCGTCTCCGCCCCGGGCTCGAGGCCGCCGGGCAGCACGACGCGATTCCGTTGTGCGAGGAGCTGTTCCGCGTGACCACGGCCCTGGACGAGGGTCAGCTGCCGTGGAGCCCCGAGGCCTCGGCGCTGCTGGCGCGGGCGGCACGACGGCTTCCGGGGGCCGCGCAGCCCGCAGGATCGGCCCCGGCGGACGAACCGCTGCTGCCTCTGGTCAACGAGCTGCGTTCGCTGCGCGGCGCCGGGCCCCTGATGATGCCGGCGATCGTGACGGCCCAGGGCCCCGCGTCGTCACCGGGCACGACTGTCGAGGCCGGGGGACGTGCGCCCGGGGCCGATCACCCGGTGGCGCCGGAGCCGCGGGCGGACGAAGAATCCGGAGGGCGCGGGAGTCCCCGAAGGGACACCGGAGCGCAAACACCGCCCCCGGTGGCGGAACCGGGGCCACCGGTCGGAACCGCTTCGGCGGCCCCGGGCGCCGGGGGGAGCGACCGACCCGTGCCATCGCGGCTTGCCCACGACCGCGACCTGCTGGAACGCGCGGTCCTCGCACCGCATCTCGATCGGGCCCCGGCGCGCCTTCCCGAGGTCCTGGCCACCGCGGTCCGGGGGCTCGGAAAGGCCTTCGAGCGCTGGCGGGAGGAGGGCGCTTCCGCGGAGGGGGCCCGTGCCCTCGGTGACCGGCTGCGCATCCTGCGGAACATGGCACGCCCGGTCGCCCTGAGGTTTGGCGAATTCGCCGGAGTCATGGAGGCCCTGGCGGTCGAGCTGGCCGATCGCGGTCATCCCGCCGGCCACGAGGCCCTGCAGGTCATTGCGGACGCGATCGAGGTGATGCCCCTGCTGCTCGACGAGGTGCGCGCGGGCGGTCCCGCGGACACGCCGCTCGTCGACATCGTGCTGCGCGCCGAGGCCGTGGTGTCGGAAGAGCCACAGGCCGCCGAGGAGGAGCTGCCGCCTTCACTGTCCAGTGACCTGCCGGGCCTGGACGCGATCCGCAGCCGCGGCCGGGCCGAGATGGCGCGCCTGGCCGCGGCCTTCGAGGCGCTGGAGGAAGGCGCCGGCTCCGCAGACCGCGGGGAGGAGGGTCCGCGCGCCCCGGCACCGGAACAGACCCCGGAGGGGCTGCGCGCCGCGCTCACGCAGGCCACCGAACTCGCCGACTGGCAGCACCGGGTGGTCGACGCGCTGACCCGGATCGCCGACCAGGCGCAGGCCCTGGAGGCGCTGGCCGGACGGCTGCCCGCCCCTGCGGCCGCAGCCGGTGGCTCCAGTTCCGGGGCCGGATCCGGCGCGGGCGCAGCACTGGATGAACTGCAGCAGCTGCGGCACGCCCTGGGCGAGGCCGTGGGCGATGCCTCGGCGGCCGTGCTGCGGCAGCAGCGGCTGACCCGCATGCTGCGGGACTCGCTCGAGGGCGGCGTTCGACACGAGACCCCCGGAGATTGACCGAGCGGCGCCGCGCCCCACGCCAGCCCTCCCCAGCAAGCAAGGGGGGCGATTCCGGGCGTTCGTGGCGGCGCGTGCCGCGATGATCTTCAGCGCAGATCGCCGAACAGCGTCTGCAGCACCGCCAGACCGGCGACGCTCGCGGTCTCGGTCCTCAGGGTCCGGGGGCCGAGGCGCAGACCGCGGAACCCGGCGCCGCGCGCCAGCGCGATCTCCTCGGGACCGAGGCCGCCCTCGGGACCCACCAGGAAGGCGACGGGATCGTTCCCCGAGTCCGTCTGCACGCCGCGCCAGACCTCCGGCGGGTCGCCCGCTGGATCCGCCAGGGCCCGCAGGCCACGCGTCGGGAGTGCCTCGAGGGCCTCCGGCAGTTCGCGCGGGGGCTCCAGCCGCGCAAGCTCGTTGCGGCCGCATTGCTCCGTGGCGGCGCGCAGCACCCCCAGCCAGTGCCGGTAGCGGTTCTCCACGCGCCGGTGACCGCCACCCGAGCGGCTCCGGGCACTGAGCACCGGCCAGATCTCGGCGACGCCAAGTTCCACCGCCTTCTGGATGGCCAGGTCCATGTGGCCACCACGCGCAATGCCCTGAAGCAGGCGGATCGGCCGGGCGGGCGTGGTTGGCGCGGCCGCGACCTGGCCGATCCGCACGCTGCCCGCGCGCCGACCGGATACGCTGAGCACCGCAGCGTGCTCACGACCCGCGCCGTCGAAGACCCGGCAGGCGGCGCCGTCGCGCAGACGCAGCACCGAGACCGCATGCCGCAGCGTGCCGGCGGGCAGATCCACCACGCGCCCCGTCGCCAGCTCCGACTCGACCAGCAACCGGGGGACGCGCACGCGGTGGTTACCGGACGCCCAGGAACCGCCGGGGACGAACCCGGCTCAGGCGCTGGCCCGGAGTTCGCCGAGCCCGAGGTTCTTCCAGATCGCCTCGGCGGCCGCGGCCTGGTTCATCGAGTAGAAGTGGATGCCGGGGGCGCCATCCTCGAGCAGGCGCGCGCACAGCCGCGTGACGACTTCGATGCCGAAGGCGCGGATCGAAGCGGTGTCATCGCCGTAGGCCTCCAGGCGCTTGCGGATGAAGCGCGGGATTTCGGCACCGCAGGCATCGGAGAAGCGGGCCAGCTGCGTGTAGTTCGTGATCGGCATGATGCCGGGCACGATCGGGATCCCGACCCCCATCGCACGCACCCGCTCGAGGAAGGCCGTGTAGGCATCCGCGTTGTAGAAATACTGGGTGATGGCGGAGTCGGCGCCGGCGGCGACCTTCTGGCGGAAGTGCTCGAGGTCCTTCTCCGCGCTCGCGGCCTGCGGGTGAAACTCCGGATAGGCCGCGACCTCGATCTTGAACTGATCGCCGAAATTCTCGCGGATGAAGGCGACCAGTTCGGCCGCATAGCGGAATTCGCCCAGCCTGCCGCCGGTTCCGGAGGGCAGGTCGCCGCGCAGGGCCACCAGCCGGCGCACGCCGTTGTCCCGGTAGGTCTGCAGCAGGTCGAGCAGCTCCCCGCGCGAGGCGGAGATGCAGGAGATATGCGGGGCGGCTTCGACCCTTCCCTCGCGCTGGATCTCCAGCACCGTGTCCAGCGTGCGGTCGCGGGTGGATCCGCCCGCCCCGAAGGTCACGGAGAAATAGGCCGGCTGAAGCGCGGTCAGCCTCTGCCGGGTGCGGCGCAGCCGCTCCACACCCTCCGCGTTCTTCGGCGGAAAGAATTCGAAGCTGAACACCGGCTTGTAACGTGTAGCCTGGTTCATCACAGGTTCCTCCTTGGATGATCCGGAACACCCCTGTCCGGCCCGCCCCCGGTTCGAGCAGCGCACTGCTCCCCTCTTCCGCGTGCGGAAGAGGGGCCGGGGCGGACCGGACGAGAGGGCCGGGTGAGGGGGCCGGTGTTCAGTAGCGGTAGTGTTCCGGCTTGAACGGACCGTCGGCCGGCAGGCCGAGGTAGGCGGCCTGCTCCTCGGTGAGGTGGGTGAGCTTCGCGCCGAGCTTCGTCAGGTGCAGCGCCGCGACCTTCTCGTCCAGGTGCTTCGGCAGCACGTAGACCCGGTTCTCGTAGCGTTCGCCATGCGCGAACAGCTCGATCTGCGCCATCGTCTGGTTGGTGAAGGAGTTCGACATCACGAAGCTCGGATGCCCCGTGCCGCAGCCGAGGTTCACCAGCCGGCCTTCAGCCAGCAGGATGATGCGCTTGCCGTCCGGGAAGATCACGTGGTCGACCTGCGGCTTGATGTTCTCCCACTCGTACTGGCGCAGGCCGGCGACATCGATTTCGGAGTCGAAGTGCCCGATGTTGCAGACGATGGCCTGGTCCTTCATGCGCGCCATGTGGTCGCTGGTGATCACGTCCATGTTGCCGGTGGCAGTCACGAAGATGTCGGCCTGCTCGGCGGCCTCGTCCATCGTCACCACGCGGTAGCCCTCCATCGACGCCTGCAGCGCGCAGATCGGGTCGATCTCCGTGATCCAGACGGTCGCGCCGAGTCCGCGCAGGGACTGCGCACTGCCCTTGCCGACATCGCCGTAGCCGCAGACCACCGCGATCTTGCCGGCGACCATCACGTCGGTGGCACGCTTGATCGCGTCCACCAGCGACTCGCGGCAGCCGTAGAGGTTGTCGAACTTCGACTTGGTCACCGAGTCGTTCACGTTGATCGCCGGGAACGCCAGTTCGCCCTTCTGCTCCATCTGGTAGAGGCGGTGCACCCCGGTGGTGGTCTCCTCGGTCACGCCGCGGATGTTCTTCTTGATGTTCGAGTACCAGTTCGGGGAGGTCTCGAGACGCTTGCGGATGGCCGCGAACAGCGCCCGTTCCTCGTCGTTGCCCGGGTTGTCGAGGATGGACGGGTCCTGCTCGGCACGGGTGCCCAGCATCACCAGCAGCGTGGCGTCGCCGCCGTCATCCAGGATCATGTTCGGCGTGCCGCCGTCGTGCCACTCGAAGAGCCGGTGGGTGAAGTCCCAGTATTCCTCCAGGGTCTCGCCCTTGTACGCGAAGACCGGCGTGCCGCCGGCGGCGATCGCGGCGGCCGCGTGATCCTGGGTGGAGTAGATGTTGCAGGAGGCCCAGCGCACCTCGGCGCCCAGGGCCTCGAGGGTCTCGATCAGTACCGCGGTCTGGATCGTCATGTGCAGCGATCCGGCGATGCGGGCGCCCTTCAGGGGCTTTTCCTGCGCAAATTCCTTGCGGATCTGCATCAGGCCGGGCATCTCGGTCTCGGCGATCGCGATCTCCTTGCGACCGAAGTCGGCCTCGCCAATGTCCTTGACGACGTAATCCTGCTTACTGCTCGGGTTCATCACAGCATTCATGGTTATAGAGCTCCGTGAGTCTGGACGAGCGCCGTTCCATCAGGAAGACACCGAACTGAGCCTGACGGGGATGCCGCTGCAGCGCTCCTCAGCTGGTGTAATTTTGTAACCCATGTCAAGGGTCTGGATCCGTGCTGCCGTTTGCGTGTGGCGGGCGGCATGGATGCCGCCGTCAAGCCTGCAGGGAGGTATTCACGGCGGTCCGCCCACAGGCAGAGCGCCCCGAAGTCCAGGCACCACCCTAACCGAGTCCGGCCGCGTCGCGGAGTTCCGCCGCCCGGTCGGCTCGCTCCCAGGGCAGGTCGATATCTTCGCGGCCGAAGTGCCCGTAGGCGGCCGTCCGGCGGTAGATCGGACGCAGGAGGTCCAGTGCCTGGATCAGGCCCCACGGGCGCAGATCGAAGTGTTCCCGGATCAGCGCGGCAATGCGGTCGTCGGCGATCCGGCCGGTTCCGAAGGTGTCCACGCTGATCGACGTCGGCTGCGCGACGCCGATCGCGTAGGAGACCTGGATCTCGCACTTGTCGGCCAGTCCCGCGGCCACGACGTTCTTCGCCACATAGCGGCCCGCGTAGGCGGCGGAACGGTCGACCTTCGACGGGTCCTTCCCGGAGAAGGCGCCGCCGCCGTGCCGCGCCATGCCACCGTAGGTATCCACGATGATCTTGCGGCCGGTCAGGCCGCAGTCACCCACCGGGCCGCCGATCACGAACTGCCCGGTGGGATTGATGTGCACCTGGTCCTTCGCACACCGCGCAAGCCACTCTGCCGGGAGCACGGGCCTCAGGATCTCCTCCATCACCGCCTCCCGGAGGCTCTCCTGCGTGATCGCCGGATCGTGCTGGGTGGACAGCACCACCGCGTCGATGCCCGCCGGGATCCCGTCTTCGTAACGCAGCGTCACCTGGCTCTTGGCGTCCGGGCGCAGCCAGGCCAGCGAGCCGTTCTTGCGCACCTCGGACTGCCGCCGCACCAGCCGGTGCGCGTAGTGGATCGGTGCGGGCATCAGCGCCTCGGTCTCGCGGGAGGCGTAGCCGAACATCAGGCCCTGGTCACCCGCGCCCTGGTTCGCGCGGTCCGACACGTCGCGGTCCACCCCCATCGCGATATCCGGAGACTGCTCTCCCAGCGCGTTCAGCACCGCACAGGTGCGGCCGTCGAAGCCGACGTCGGAATCGACGTAGCCGATCCCGCAGACCGTGTCGCGCACGATCTTCTCGTAATCGATGATCGCGGTTGTGGTGATCTCTCCGGCGAGCAGCACCATGCCGGTCTTGGTGAGGGTCTCGCAGGCGATTCGGGCGTGCGGATCCTCCGCGACGATCGCGTCCACTACCGCATCGGAGATCTGATCCGCCATCTTGTCGGGATGTCCCTCCGAAACGGACTCGGAAGTGAACAGGTAACTCGTGGACATGCGTTTGTTCCTCGAACCTCAGGGCGGTGGACCAGGGCGGAAAGCCCGGTAGTGTAACCGCTCAGCACAAACATTTCTAAGCAGGCCCCGGCGGAATCCGTGACCCGCGGCGGCGGGTGCCCGGCCGCAGACTTGCCCCGGCACTCGAAACTGTACAAAATGCACCGCCTTTAAATGGGGCTGAATTCGGCTGAAAGTCGCCGGCCGGCCAAACCGGTCTTCAATGCCGCCGACACCAATAATAAGAAGGCGGCCGGCGCCCGTGCATCGTTGGCACGCAGTCCTGACCCGTTCACACGATCATTCAGCTAGGAGATCCGCATGTCTTCCCGCAGAGAGCTTGCCAACGCCGTACGCGCCCTTTCGATGGACGCGGTTCAGAAAGCCAACTCCGGTCACCCGGGCGCTCCGATGGGGATGGCGGACATTGCCGAGGTGCTCTGGAACGATTACCTGAAGCACAACCCCGCGAACCCCGCCTGGCACGATCGCGACCGCTTCGTGATGTCCAACGGGCACGGCTCGATGCTGGTGTACTCCCTGCTTCACCTTACCGGTTACGACCTGCCGATGGACGAACTCAAGCAGTTCCGGCAGCTGCACTCGAAGACGCCGGGCCACCCCGAGTACGGCTACACCGCGGGGGTGGAGACCACCACGGGTCCGCTGGGGCAGGGGGTCAGCAACGCAGTGGGCATGGCGCTGGCGGAGAAGATCCTGGCAGCGCATTTCAACCGGGACGACCACCGCATCGTCGATCACCACACCTATGTCTTCCTCGGCGACGGCTGTCTGATGGAGGGGATTTCCCACGAGGCCTCCGCACTGGCCGGGACGCTCGGGCTGGGCAAGCTGATCGCCTTCTACGACGACAACGGCATCTCCATCGATGGCGAGGTCGATGGCTGGTTCACGGACGACACCCCCTCGCGTTTCGAGGCCTACGGCTGGCACGTGGTGCGGGGCGTGAACGGTCACAGCGCCGACGAGGTGAAGGCGGCGATCGAGCAGGCGCGGGCCGAGACCGGCAAGCCGACCCTGCTCTGCTGCAAGACCATCATCGGTTTCGGTTCGCCGAACAAGCAGGGCAAGGAGGAATGCCACGGTGCCCCGCTGGGCGCGGACGAGATCGAGCTCGCACGCAAGGAGCTTGGCTGGACGCACGGTCCGTTCGAGATTCCGGAAACGATCTACGCCGGCTGGGACGCGAAGGAGAAGGGAGCCCGGGCCGAGTCCGAGTGGAACGACCGCTTCGAGTCCTACAGGGCCGCGCATCCGGAACTCGCGGCCGAGTTCCTGCGGCGCATGAACGGCGACCTGCCCTCCGACTGGACGCAGAAGGCCGAGGCCTTCATCCGGGAGACCATCGAGAAGGCGGAGAAGGTCGCCAGCCGCAAGGCCTCGCAGAATGCGATCACCGGATACGCGCCGGCACTGCCCGAACTGCTCGGCGGGTCCGCGGATCTCGCGGGTTCCAATCTCACCATGCATCCGGGCTCGAAGGGCGTGAGCCGCGACGACGCGGCGGGCAACTACATCTTCTACGGTGTGCGCGAGTTCGGCATGGCGGCGATCATGAACGGGATTGCGCTGCACGGCGGCTTCATTCCCTACGGTGGCACCTTCCTGATCTTCTCCGACTACGCCCGCAATGGCATCCGCATGTCGGCACTGATGGGGCAGCGTGTGCTCTACGTGCTCACCCACGACTCCATCGGTCTCGGTGAGGATGGCCCCACGCATCAGCCCGTCGAGCAAACGCCGAGCCTGCGGCTGATCCCGAACCTGAATGTCTGGCGTCCGTGCGACGGTGTCGAAACGGCAGTGGCCTGGAGGGCCGGCATCGAGCGCACGGACGGGCCTTCGGCCTTCATCCTCTCGCGCCAGGGCCTCGCGCCGCAGCAGCGTGACGAGGAGCAGGTGGCCAACATCGCCCGCGGCGGCTACGTGCTGCATGACAGCGATGGAACTGCCGAACTGATCCTGATCGCTACCGGTTCCGAGGTGGCCATCGCGGTGCAGGCGGCGCAGACCCTGGCGGAGAGGGGGCGCAAGGTGCGCGTCGTGTCGATGCCCTGCGTCGAACTCTTCGAACAGCAGGACCCCGGCTACCGCAACGCGGTGCTGCCCGCCGAGGTGCGGGCCCGCGTGGCGGTCGAGAGCGCTGCCACAACCGGCTGGTACAAGCACGTCGGCCTGGACGGCGCGGTGATCGGTCTGGACCGTTTCGGCGAGTCGGCTCCCGGTGGCGCCCTGATGGAGTACTTCGGCTTCACCGCGGAAAATGTCGTTAGCGTCGCGGAGTCGCTGCTGACCTGAGCACTGCCGGAAGACAGCACGACAACACAGATTTCCGAGCAAGATCACGCAACCTGGGAGAAAGAGAGTTATGACGATCAAAGTCGGTATCAATGGTTTCGGCCGCATCGGCCGCATGGCGTTCCGGGCGATTCACAGGGAATTCCCCGAACTCGAGGTGGTCGCGATCAACGACCTGCTGGATCCCGAGTACCTGGCCTATATGCTGCGCTACGACTCGGTCCACGGTCGTTTCGACGGCGAGGTGTCGGTGGAAGGCAACAGCATGACCGTCGATGGCAAGAAGATCCGCCTGACCGCCGAACGCGACCCCGCCAACCTGAAGTGGAGCGAGGCCGGTGCGGCCGTGGTGATCGAGTCCACCGGCTTCTTCCTGACCGAGGAAACCTGTCAGAAGCACATCGACGCGGGTGCGCAGAAGGTGGTCCAGAGCGCGCCGTCGAAGGATGCGACGCCGATGTTCGTCTACGGCGTGAATCACAACGAGTACGCCGGCCAGGCGATCCTGTCGGCCGCCTCCTGCACCACCAATGCGCTGGCCCCGGTGGCCAAGGTCCTGCACGACAACTATGGCGTGAAGCGGGGTCTGATGAGCACCGTGCACGCCGCCACCGCGACCCAGAAGACCGTCGACGGGCCCTCGCAGAAGGACTGGCGCGGCGGCCGCGGCATCCTCGAGAACATCATTCCGTCCTCCACCGGCGCTGCGAAGGCGGTCGGCAAGGTGCTGCCCTCGCTGAACGGCAAGCTGACCGGCATGGCCTTCCGCGTACCGACCTCGGACGTCTCGGTGGTCGACCTGACCGTGGAGCTCGACAAGGGTGCGGGTTACGACGACATCTGCAAGGCCATGAAGATGGCCTCCGAGGGCGAGCTGAAGGGCGTGCTGGGCTACACGGAGGAGAAGGTCGTCTCCACCGACTTCCGCGGCTCCAGTACCCCGTCGATCTTCGACGCCGGGGCCGGAATCCAGCTCGACGACACCTTCGTCAAGGTCGTCGCCTGGTACGACAACGAGTACGGCTACACCTGCAACATGCTGCGCATGGTGCAGCACGTCGGGCAGTAAGCGCCGATCCCGCCTGCCCGGCGGCAGCGGAGTCCCTGTGGCGCCGCTGCCGCCGGGCATCCACGCCTCGTGCGAGGAGAGGCTCGGCAAGGAACATCGCTTCTTGCCCAACCTCTTTCCCGTTTCCTGTCCCGTGTCCCCATAGGAGTGGTCTGATGTCCGTGATCAAGATGACCGACCTCGATCTGAGCGGTAAGCGCGTGTTGGTCCGCCAGGATCTGAACGTTCCCGTCAAGGACGGCAAAGTCACCTCGGACGCCCGCATCCGGGCCAGCCTGCCGACCGTGGAGAAGGCCCTCGAAGGGGGCGCCCGGGTGATGCTGATGTCGCACCTGGGACGCCCGCAGGAGGGCGAGTTCTCCGAGGCCGACTCGCTGGCCCCCGTTGCCGCCCACATGGGGCAGTTGCTGGGACGCGAGGTGCGTCTGGTACGCGACTACCTCGACGGTGTGGATCTGGCCGAAGGCGAGGTGGTGCTGCTGGAGAACGTGCGGTTCAACCCGGGGGAGAAGAAGGACGACGAGGGGCTGGCAAGGAAGTACGCCGCACTGTGCGATGTCTTCGTGATGGACGCCTTCGGTACCGCGCACCGCGCGCAGGCATCGACCCACGGCGTCGGCCGCTTCGCGCCCACCGCCTGCGCCGGACCGCTGCTGGCCGCCGAGCTCGAGGCGCTGGGCAAGGCGCTCGACCACCCGAAGCGCCCGCTGGTCGCGATCGTCGGCGGTTCCAAGGTCTCGACCAAGCTGACCGTGCTCGAGTCCCTGTCCGGGGTCGTCGATCAGCTGATCGTCGGCGGCGGCATCGCCAACACCTTCATTGCCGCCCAGGGGCACCCTGTCGGCAAGTCGCTGTGCGAGCACGACCTGATCGACGAGGCGAAGCGCCTGATGGAAACGGCTCGCGCCGAGGGGAGCGAGATCCCGGTGCCGACCGACGTGACGGTGGGTCAGGAATTCTCGGAATCCACTCCGGCCGAGGTCAAGCCGGTGACCGGAGTGGCCGAGGGCGACATGATCTTCGATGTCGGTCCCGACACCGCCTCCTCCTATGCCGAGCTGCTGCGCAGGGCGGGCACCATCGTCTGGAACGGCCCGGTCGGCGTCTTCGAGTTCGATCAGTTCGCCGCGGGCACGAAGGCGCTGGGCAAGGCGATCGCCGAGAGCGACGCCTTCTCCATCGCCGGCGGAGGGGATACCCTTGCCGCCATCGACAAGTACGGCCTGAGTGACCGGATCAGCTACATCTCCACCGGAGGCGGCGCCTTCCTCGAGTTTCTGGAGGGCAAGACCCTGCCCGCGGTGGCGATGCTCGAAGAACGCGCCCGGGACTGAACGGCCACGGCAACCCTGGAATCGCTGCATTCATGAGACGTACCAAGATCGTGGCCACGCTGGGGCCTGCGACCGACAGCGAGCGGGCCCTGGAGCGGTTGGTGGAGGCCGGAGTGGACGTGGTCCGCATCAACTTCTCCCACGGGGATGCCGCGAGCCATCGCCAGCGGGTCGCCCGGATACGGGAGATCGCCGCGCGGTCCGGGCGCTGTGTCGGGGTGCTCGGGGATCTCCAGGGTCCGAAGATCCGCATCGCCCGCTTCCGTGAAGGCCCGATCGAACTGAACGAGGGCGACGCATTCGCGCTGGACGCCACCCTCGCGAACGACGCCGGTGACCGGAGCCAGGTGGGCCTGACCTATCCCGACCTGCCGGGCGACGTACATGCCGGGGACACGCTGCTGCTCGACGACGGCCGGCTGGTGCTGAAGGTCGAGGCGGTCCGGGATCAGCGCATCGAGACGACGGTGCTGGTCGGGGGCATGCTGTCGAACAACAAGGGCATCAACCGAATGGGCGGCGGCCTGTCGGCGCCGGCGATCACCGAAAAGGATCGGGAGGATGTCCGGCTGGCGGCCGAACTCGAGGTCGACTTTCTGGCCGTGTCCTTTCCCCGTTGCGCGGAGGACATCCAGCTGGCGCGCTCCCTCCTGCACGAGGCCGGCGGGGATGCCGCGATCTGCGCGAAGATGGAACGTGCAGAGGCGCTGGAAATGGCCGACGAGATCCTGGCGGCCTCGGACGTGATCATGATCGCGCGCGGTGACCTCGGCGTGGAGATTGGCGACGCGGAGCTCCCGGCCGTGCAGAAGAACCTGATCTCCCGCGCCCGCAAGCTGAACCGCGTGGTGATCACCGCGACCCAGATGATGGAGTCAATGATCCAGAGCCCGATCCCGACCCGGGCCGAGGTCTTCGACGTCGCGAACGCGGTACTCGACGGCACTGATGCGGTGATGCTTTCTGGCGAGACGGCCACCGGGCGCTATCCGCACAGGGCCGTGGACAGCATGGGTCGGATCTGTGCGGCGGCGGAACGCCAGCGCGCGGCACGACAGTCCACCCACCGCATGGACAGCTATTTCGGCCGGGTCGACGAGGCCATCGCGATGGCCACGATGTACACCGCCAACCACCTGGACGTCGCGGCGATCGCGGCGCTGACCGAGTCCGGATCGACCGCGCTTTGGATGTCCCGGATCAGTTCCGGCATCCCGATCTTCGCGTTGACCCGACAGGCAAAGACCAGTCGGCGCATGACCCTGTACCGCGGCGTTTATCCCGTTGTCCTGCCGACGATCCCCGACACCCACGCGGAAACGAACCGGGAGGCGATCCGCCTGCTCCTGGAGGAGGGGGTCGTGAAGGACGGCGAACTGGTGATCATCACCAAGGGCGATCTCGACGGGGTGCCGGGAGGCACCAATGCCCTCAAGATTCTTCGTGTCGGCGAGACCGTCACCGTTCCCTGATACCATCTGCGCGAGAGCAACGATGCACCCCACCCGAATCCTGTAAGGAGGAAGACATGGCTCTGATTTCCCTTCGCCAGCTGCTGGACCATGCCGCCGAGCACGGCTATGGCATGCCGGCCTACAACGCCAACAACATGGAACAGGTCCACGCGATCATGGAGGCGGCCGCCGCGGTCGATTCCCCGGTGATCATCCAGGCCTCGGCGGGTGCGCGCAAGTACGCCGGCGAGCCCTTCCTGCGCCACATCATCCTCGCGGCGGTGGAGCAGTATCCGGACATTCCGGTGGTCCTGCACCAGGACCATGGCTCCGAGCCCGCGGTGTGTCTCCGCTCGATCCAGTCCGGGTTCACCTCGGTGATGATGGACGGCTCCCTGATGCCGGACATGAAGACCCCGGCCACCTACGACTACAACGTCGACGTGACCGCCAAGGTGTCGGAAATGGCCCACGCGGTGGGTGTGTCCGTCGAGGGTGAACTGGGCTGCCTGGGTTCGCTCGAGACCGGCATGGCCGGTGAGGAAGACGGCTCCGGCGCCGAGGGCCAGCTGTCGCACGACCAGCTGCTGACCGACCCGAACGAGGCCGCCGATTTCGTGAAGAAGACCAGCGTGGATGCGCTCGCGATCGCAATCGGCACCTCGCACGGGGCGTACAAGTTCACCCGTCCGCCGACCGGGGACATCCTGGCGATCCAGCGCATCAAGGAGATCCATGCACGCATCCCGGAGACCCACCTGGTGATGCACGGCTCCTCCTCGGTGCCACAGGAGTGGCTGGAGATCATCAACAACTACGGCGGCGACATGGGCGAGACCTATGGCGTGCCGGTCGAGGAGATCCAGGAAGGCATCAAGCACGGCGTGCGCAAGGTCAACATCGACACCGACCTGCGCATGGCCTCCACGGGCGCGGTCCGCAAGTTCCTCGCGGAAAACCCGAAGGAGTTCGACCCGCGCAAGTTCCTGATCCCCTCGACCAAGGCGATGAAGGACATCTGCCAGGCCCGGTACGAGGCCTTTGGCTGCGCCGGCATGGCCTCCAAGATCAAGCCGGTCGACCTTGCGACCATGGTCAGCCGCTACAAGGCCGGCGAGCTGGATCCGAAGGTCAACTGAGGGCCGGCGACACCAGCCCTTGCGCCGCGGATGCCGGGACAGGGAGGACCCGGCCCGGGCGCCGGATGATCGCAGGGGGGGCATTGGCCCCCCCTTGTTGTGACAGAATGCCCCTACCGGATACCCCCGGCGCCGTCGGAATGGCCTTCAGCGCGCGGCGGGCCCCGGATCCATGACCCGCGGAGTCCTGCCGCGAGGCCGTCTTGCAGTCCCCAGGAGGTTTCTGATGAAGAAGTTCGCGCTGCTGTTCCTGCTGTTCGTCTGGGTCCTCCCGGCGATGGCCCAGGCGCAGTTATTCACGCGGGACGTGGACCCGCAGGAGCTGATCGACGATGCGCGCGAGACCCTGCGCGACATGGCGCGGCACCCGGATTACGAGGCCCTGCAGAGCGACCTCGAGTCGGCGCGCGGTGTGCTGATCTTTCCCCGGGTGGTCCGGGGCGGCTTTTTCGTCGGCGGCTCCGGCGGCCTCGGGGTCTTCATGGCCTGGGACGACGAACGCGGGGATTACAGCCCGGTGGCCTTCTACTCACTCGGCTCCGTGAGCCTCGGGATCCAGTTCGGGGGCGAGGTCGCGGAGGTGATCATCATCGCGCGAAGCCGGAACGCGGTGGACTCGATGTTCGCCGACGTCTTCCGGCTCGGTGGCGATGCGTCGGTGGCCGCGGGGCCAGTGGGCGCTGGCCGCAGCGCGACCGTCACGGCCGACTTCGTGTCCTACGCACGCTCCCAGGGGGCCTTCCTCGGAATGAGTCTCGAAGGCTCGCGACTGCGCGTCCGCGATGACTTCAATGAGACCTACTACGGCGAGGAGCTGCGCCCTGTTCAAATCATCGAGGCGCGGCGGGTCGACAATCCCGGCACCCACGCGCTGCGCGAGGAACTTGCGTCCTACCGTCTGCCGTCCGCGGGCGAGCCGGAGGGAGCCGAACCGGAGGAGCAGAAGGGGGAAGCGCAGGGCCAATCCTTGCAGGAAGTTCAGCCGATCGAACCCGGTTCCGGCGGTCTGACCATCGATGAGATGGAGGCCGAGAGCATCTGATCCACTGCCGCCGCAGCTGCGTCCTCCGACAGACCGAGGATCGGCAGGCCGCTGCGGCGCGCCAGCTCCGCGCGGTTGTCCATCGCCGGATGCGCATCCGGGCGGCGGCGGTTCAGGACCACGGCCACGACCCGCAGGCCGCGGCGGTCCAGGGCCTCGAGCGCCAGCAGGCATCCGCTCAGCGTGCCCAGCCGGTCCTCGGCCACCAGCAGCACCGGGTCACCCAGCGCCTCGGCGAGATCGGCGTTCAGGCCGTCCTCGCACAGCGGCGAGTACAGCCCTCCCGCACCCTCGGTGATGCGCCACGCGTCCGCCGGCCGCGCGCTCGCGGCCACCAGATCGGCCAGGTGCAGCGGTGACCCCTCCAGGCGGGCCGCGAGGTCCGGTGCCAGCGGCTCGGCCAGCCGGTAGCGGTTGACCTCGGACAGCCGCTCCGGAGCCAGTCCGGCGGCGGCGGCGAGGAGCGCGGCATCCTCCGGGAAGCGCTGTCCCTCCCGCAGCGAGCAGCCGGATTCCACCGGCTTTCGCGGCGCGACGTTCAGGCCACGGGCGCGCCAGATCCGGGCGACCGAACACGCGACGAAGGTCTTGCCGACGCCGGTGTCCGTTGCGGTCACGAACAGGCCGCCGGCGCGCGGCAGGGGGGCATCGCTGGTGCTCATGCCGGGTCCGCGGTCAGGCGCCGGAGTGCCTCCTGGTAGCGCTCCGCGGTGCGGGCCACGATCTCCGCCGGAATCTCCGGGCCGGGCGCCTGCTTGTCCCAGTCGAGGCCCTCCAGGTAGTCCCGGACGAACTGCTTGTCGAAGGATTCCGGGCTGATGCCCGGCCGGTAGCGCTCCTCGGGCCAGAAGCGCGAGGAATCCGGCGTCAGGACCTCGTCGATCAGGTGCAGCCGGCCGGTCGCGTCCAGTCCGAACTCGAACTTGGTGTCCGCGATCAGGATGCCGCGGCGCCGGGCGTGCTCTCGGGCCATCGCGTAGATGCTCAATGCCGTGTCGCGCACCGCCTCCGCCATCCTGCCACCGAGCAGCGAGACCACGGCCGCGAAATCGATGTTCGCATCGTGCTCTCCCTCGCCGGCCTTGGTGCTCGGCGTGAACAGGGCCTCGGGCAGCCGGGCGGCGAGGGTGAGGCCCTCGGGCAGTTCGATGCCGCAAAGGGTCCCGGTCGCCTGGTAGTCCTTCCAGCCCGAACCGATCAGGTAGCCCCTGACCACCGCCTCGACCGGCAACGCCCGCAGCCGCCTGACCACGAGGCTGCGCCCCTCCAGCGGTTGGCGGATGCCGGGATCCGGCACCACCTCGGACAGCGGGATGTCGGTCAGCTGGTTCGGAATGCCCAGTACCTGTTCGACCCTGCGCATCCAGAAGACCGTGATGGCGGTGAGGATCCGGCCCTTGTCGGGGATCGGTGTCGGCAACACCACGTCGAAGGCCGACAGCCGGTCGGTGGTGACCATCAGCAGATGATCCTCTCCCAGCGCGTAGAGATCCCGCACCTTCCCGCGGTGGATCAGCGGCAGGCCCGGGATGTCGCTCTCGAACATCGCATCTTTCATGGGCGAATCTTAACGTGAAAATCCTGCGCACGCGCACGGCCAAACGGTCCAGTACCGAAGACGGGAATCCAAGCCGGGGACAGATTTACAAGTCTGTCCCCGGGGGTGGTCGGTGGTCCCTTGCCGGGGCACCCGTGGGTCGAGCAGCGGCTCGGTGCGGCTTCCGGCGGTTGTCGGCAGCAGGGATGCTGCCGTCAAGCCTACAGGGAGGTATTCACGGCGTCCCGCCGGAAGCCGCACCGAGCCGCTGCGACAGCGCCCGGCCAGCCCGCATGCCCAAGGCGACCCCCACGTCTTGCCCCTGCCCCGCGTGGGGGCTATCTTTGGCCTCCTATGGACGCTGCAGATGCGAAGGTGGGCGTGGTGATGGGCAGCGGTTCCGACTGGCCCACGATGGAACACGCCGTCGCTATCCTGAAGGAGCTCGAGATTCCCTCGGAGGCGCGCGTGGTGTCCGCCCACCGCACACCGGACCTGCTCTTCGAATACGCCGAACAGGCCGCGGGCCGGGGGCTGCAGGCGATCATTGCCGGCGCGGGCGGGGCGGCCCACCTGCCGGGAATGCTGGCTGCGAAGACCCCGGTGCCGGTGCTCGGGGTGCCGGTGGCCTCGCGGCACCTGAAGGGGCAGGATTCGCTGCTGTCGATCGTGCAGATGCCGAGGGGCATCCCGGTGGCGACCTTTGCGATCGGCGAGGCGGGCGCCGCGAACGCGGCCCTGTTCGCGGCGGCGATGCTCGCCAACGGAGATGCCGCGCTGCGCGCGCGCCTCGAGCGCTTCCGGGAATGCCAGCGTGACGCGGTGCTGGCACAGGAGCTGCCAGCGGTGCACCGGTGATTCTCCCTCCGGCGACCCTCGGACTGCTCGGCGGCGGGCAGCTGGGCCGCTATTTCACCGTCAGCGCCAAGACCATGGGCTATCGCGTCTGGGTGCTCGATCCCGATCCCGACAGTCCCGCCGGTCGGCTGGCGGACCGTCATCTGCGCGCCGGATTCGACGACCCGGACGCGCTCGCGGAACTCGCGGCACATGCGGCCGTGGTCACCTGCGAGTTCGAGAACGTGCCGGCGGCCAGCGCCGAATGGCTGGCCGGCCGTGTGCTGCTGCGGCCGGATCCGCGGGCACTCGCGATCGCGCAGGACCGGCTCGCGGAAAAGCGGTTCCTGGAGGATGCCGGCGTCGCGGTTGCGCCCTGGCTCCCGGTCGAGGACGCTGCGGCCGCGCGTACGGCGGCGCCGGACTGGAACCCGCCGGCCATCCTGAAGACCGCGCGCCTCGGCTACGACGGCAAGGGGCAGTTTCCTGTCCGGACCCGCGAGGCCGTCGCCCGGGCCTTCAGCCAGCTGGGCGAGGTCCCCTGCGTGCTCGAGCAGCGGCTGGACCTGGACCGCGAGGTCTCCGTGGTGCTGGCGCGGGCCCCCGACGGCAGCTGCCGCTGCTTCCCGGTCACGGAGAACGAACACCGCGGAGGCATCCTGCACCTGAGCCGGGTCCCGGCCCGGGTCCCCGAGGAGATCCGGGTCCAGGCGGAAGCGGTTGCGCAGCACATCGCCGAGCGTCTTGATTATCACGGTGTGCTTGCCGTCGAGTTCTTCCTCACCGGTTCGGGGAGATTGCTGGTGAACGAGATCGCGCCGCGGCCGCACAACTCCGGTCACTACACCCTGGATGCGGTCACCGTCTCGCAGTTCGAGCAGCAGGTGCGGGCGGTCTGCGGGCTGGCACTGGCGCCTGCCGAGCTGGTGGCGCCGGCGGCAATGCTGAACCTGCTCGGGGACCTGTGGCCGGCAGGCGCCGCCATGCCCGATTTTTCCCCCCTGCTGTCCCATTCCCGAGCCCGGCTGCATTTGTACGGGAAGCCGGCCGCGCGTCCGGGCCGGAAGATGGGGCACGTGAACATCCTCGGGGCCCCGGAAGAGGCGGATGCCGCGCGGCCGGCCCGGCTAGCCGAGACCCTGTGGGCCGGATTGCGCGGTGCCGTCACCGGGGGCGGCGCCAATGGCTGAGGGCCGGGACCTGAACAATCCCGCGGAACGGCGTCGACTGCAGCGCGAACTCAAGAGGGACATCCGCTTCGCCGACGTGCTGGCCGGGGAGTCGCTGGAGTTTGTGACCACCTGGGGCCTGTTCTCGCCGCGGCGCATCGACGACGGCACGCGGCTTCTCCTCGCTCATGCGGAGGTGCGGCCCGCCGACCGCTGCCTCGATCTGGGCTGCGGCTACGGACCGATCGGGCTGACCTTCGCGCGCAAGGCCCACCAGGGCCGCTGCACGCTGGTGGACAAGGACTTCGTTGCGGTGGAGTACAGTCGCCGCAACGCCGAGCTGAACGGCCTCGCGAACGTCGACTGCCTGCTCAGCAACGGCTTCGCCCAGATCGCCGAGCGACGCTTCGACGTGATCGCATCCAACCTTCCGGCGAAGGTGGGCCGGGAGCTGCTCTACACCTACCTGCTGGATGCGTGGGACCAGTTGAACCCCGGAGGCCGTCTCTATGTCGTAACCATCACCGGCCTGCGGCGCTTCATCGAGCGGGGCTTCAGGGAGGTCTTCGGCAACTACGACAAGCTGAAGCAGGGCCGGGACTACACGGTCGCCGTTGCCCGGCGCGCAAGCGACTGAATCCTGTCCTGCAACCGGTGCGCGCCGCCCGGATCCAATCGAGCCCCGCAGATGCATCACATCGACGTTGCCTTTCCGTTGTGGCTGCAACTCTTCTCGGCCGCCGGCCTGACCCTGCTGCTGGTCTGGATGTTCCGGGGCATGACCTGGGACGAGCTGTTCGTGCCCGGTCGCCTTCAGCAGTTCGTTCTGGCAACCCTTGCACTGGCGCTGATCTGGAGCATGCGTGCTGCCTCGGTGGACGGCCTGGCGATGCATTTTCTCGGCGTGGTTGTGGTGACGCTGGTCTTCGGCTGGCAGCTCGCCATCCTGATGACCACCCTGGTGGTGGCCGCGCTGGCGGTGCTTGGCATCGTCGACCCGATGCTGGCGCCGCTGAAGATCCTTCTGACCGGCGTGGCGCCGGCACTGGGCACCTGGGGACTGCTCCGCTTCAGCGAGCGGCGCCTGCCCCCGCACATGTTCATCTACCTCTACGTGGTCGGCTTCTTCGGCGGGATGCTGTCGGTGCTGGTGGTGATGGCCGGAAACGCCGTGGTCTTCGGTCTCTTTACGGATGCGGCGTGGGAGTCTATCTTCAGGGAGTATCTGCAATACACCCCGTTGCTGGTGTTGCCGGAGGGCGTGCTCAACGGCATGGTGATCACCGGTCTGGTGATGTTCCGTCCGGAGTGGGTGATCACCTATTCGGATGCGCGGTACGTGGACGGCCGTTAATGCCCCGTTCAGGATTGCCGGCGCAATCTGGGATCGTTCGACAGAAAAACAGGCGTCTTGCCCGCTGATCCTTGAAGGAGGATACGAGATGAAGAAACTGATGTTGGTCGCCGCGAGTGTGGTGATGGCCGCCGGAGTGACCGGCGTCGCGCAGGCCGGCGATGCCGTGGCCGGTCAGGCCAAGTACGCGACCTGCGTGGGCTGCCACGGTGCGGAAGGCCAGGGGCAGGCGATCTTCCCGGCGGTGGCGGGCAAGGACCAGGACTATCTCGTCGATGTGCTGAATCAGTATCGCGCCGGTGAGGACGTCGGACCCAACGCCGCGATGATGAAGCCGCACGCGATGAACCTGAGCGACGAGGACATCGCCGACCTGGCCGCATACATGAACTCCCTGGAGTGATACCCCCGGCATCGCAGTCTCCGGACTGCACCCCGACGGGCTGACAGGGCCGCCGCAAGCTCCACTCGCGGCGGCCTCTTTCGTTCCAGGGGAGCTCCACCGGTTTTGCCTAGCGCCAGGCCTTCCGGTAAAGTCTAGCGGCTACGCCGTGCGCCGTCCTGGCGCGGGCGTGCAACTGGTTCCGACCGCGAGGTTCCCATGGCCCTTCCCGATCTGATTGCCCCTTCCATCCTGTCCGCCGACTTCGCCCGCCTCGGGGAGGAGGTCGACAACGTGCTGCGCGCCGGCGCCGACATCGTGCACTTCGACGTGATGGACAATCACTATGTGCCCAATCTGACGATCGGCCCGCTGGTCTGCGAGGCCCTGCGCAAACACGGCGTGACCGCGCCGATCGACGTGCACCTGATGGTCAAGCCGGTAGACCGCATCGTGCCCGATTTCGCGCAGGCCGGGGCCACCTATATCACCTTTCATCCCGAGGCCTCGGACCACATCGACCGCACCCTGCAGCTGATCAAGTCCGAGGGCTGCAAGGCCGGTCTGGTCTTTAATCCGGCAACGCCGCTGTCGCATCTCGACTACGTGATGGACAAGATCGACATGATCCTGCTGATGTCCGTGAACCCGGGCTTCGGTGGCCAGAAGTTCATCCCTGCGACGCTGGACAAGCTGCGCGAGGCGCGCCGGCGCATCGAGGAGTCCGGGCGCGAGATCCGGCTCGAGGTGGACGGCGGCGTGAAGGCGGACAACATCCGCGAGGTCAAGGCCGCAGGTGCAGACACCTTCGTCGCCGGTTCCGCGATCTTCGGTGCGGCCAGCGACACCGACCCGAACCACTACGACAGCGTCGTGCGCAGGATGCGCGAAGAGCTCGCCCAGGCCTGATCCGGACTGCCACCGTGCCCCTGCCGCGTCCCCGGATGATCCTGATCGACCTGGACGGCACGCTGGTCGACAGCGTGCCCGACCTGGCCTTCAGCGTCGATGCGATGATGGACGAGCTTGGCCTGCCGCGGCGTGGCGAGCGGGCCGTGCGCAAGTGGGTCGGCAATGGCGTCGAACGCCTGGTCAAGCGCGCGCTGGTGAACGATCTCGATGGCGATCCGGATCCCGAGCTCTATGACCGGGCGCTGCCGGCCTTCATGCGCGTGTACCAGGAGAACACCTCGCGGCGCAGTCGACTGTATCCGGGCGTGCGCGAAGGCCTCGACCAACTTCAGGCCGAGGGCTTCCGCCTGGGCTGCGTGACCAACAAGGCCGGGCGCTTCACGCTGCCGCTGCTGCGCGACAAGGGCATCCTGGATCGATTCTCGATCGTGGTCTCGGGTGACACATTGGAATTCAGCAAGCCGCACCCGGCGCCCCTGCTGCACGCCGCCGCGGAACTCGGCGTGACGCCCGGGGAGTCGCTGATGATCGGCGACTCCCGCAGCGACGTGAAGGCGGCACGGGCGGCCGGCTTCCGGATCGTCTGCATGAGCTATGGATACAATCACGGCGAGGACATCCGTGCGGAAGGTCCGGACGCCGTGCTCGACCGCCTGGACGAGCTGCCGCCCCTGCTGCAGCCCGAGGCCGCCTGATGCAGTACGGCGAGGGCGACGGACCGCCGCCGGGTGGCCATGGCACCTGAGCAGTACGACCGCCTGGTGGCCGAGGGTCACAACCGCATTCCGCTGGTGCGGGAGGTGCTGGCGGATCTCGACACCCCGCTGTCGATCTTCATGAAACTGGGCAATCAGCCCTTCACCTACCTGTTCGAATCGGTGCAGGGCGGCGAGAAGTGGGGACGCTATTCCTTTATTGGCCTCCCGGCGCGCACGCTGCTGCGGGTGCGTGGCCACCAGATCGAGGTGGAGACGGACGGGGTGGTCGTGGAGAGCCTCGAGCATGCCGATCCGCTGGCCTGGATCGAGGAATTCCAGGCCCGCTTCCGGGTGCCGGACCTCGGGGGATTGCCCCGCTTCACCGGCGGCCTGGTCGGCTATTTCGGCTTCGAGACCGTGCAGCTGATCGAGTCACGGCTGGCCGGCCGGCACAAGCCCGATGCCCTCGGGCTTCCGGACATCCTGCTGATGGTGTCCGACGAGGTGGTGGTGTTCGACAACCTCGCCGGCCGGCTCTACCTGGTGGTGCACGCGGATACCTCGCGTGCCGATGGCCAGGCGGAGGCCTCCCGGCGGCTGGACCGGCTCGAGGCCCGGCTGCTCGAGCCCTTCGAGCGGCCGCAGCCACACCCGAGACCGCACGCGGTGCCGGAGTACTCCGCCGGCTGGTCCGGCGGGGACTTCAAGTCCGCGGTGGCCCGGGCACAGCAGTACATCATCGACGGCGACGTGATGCAGGTGGTGCTGGCGCAGCGCATGAGCGTCCCGTTCAGCGCGCCGCCCCTGGATCTTTACCGTGCACTGCGCGGACTGAATCCCTCCCCGTACATGTACTACATGGATCTCGGCGATCACCACGTGGTGGGGGCCTCGCCGGAGATCCTGGTGCGTCTCGAGGAGGAACGGGTCACGGTGCGCCCGATCGCGGGGACCCGCCCCCGCGGTCGCAGCCCCGAGGAGGACCAGGCCCTCGAGACGGAGCTGCTGGCGGACCCCAAGGAGCGGGCCGAGCACCTGATGCTGATCGACCTTGGGCGGAACGACGTGGGGCGGGTCGCCAGCACCGGGACCGTGAAGGTCACCGATACGATGGTGGTCGAGCGCTATTCGCACGTGATGCACATCGTGTCCAACGTGGAGGGCCTGCTGAAGCCCGGCCTGAGCGCGATGGACGTGCTGCGCGCGACCTTCCCGGCGGGCACGGTCAGCGGCGCTCCGAAGATCCGGGCACTGGAGATCATCCAGGAACTGGAGCCGGTCAAGCGGGGCGTTTATGCTGGAGCTGTCGGTTATCTCTCGTGGTCCGGGAACATGGATACCGCGATCGCGATCCGCACCGCCGTCCTGCACGATGGCGTGCTGCATATCCAGGCGGGTGCGGGAGTGGTGTACGACTCAGTGCCGGAGAACGAGTGGCAAGAGACCTTGAACAAGGGCCGGGCGGTGGTGCGTGCCGCGGAGATGGCCATTTCCGGGTTGAGTCCGCGTCGCGCCTGAGCGGCAGCGCCCGACGCATGCTGCGCGCAACCCTGTTTCTGCTGCTGCTGGGGCTCTTGCCGCAAGCGGCGCTGGCGCAGGTGATGCTGCTGATCCCCGGGGTTCAGTCCCAGCAGCAGACCCACCCCTTCCGCGAGGCCGGCGTCACGGTTCCGCTGGTGGCCTCGGGCTGGATCGACGGCGGACAGATGCTGCCGTCGGTTCGCGGCGTGGAATTCGACCGCTCGCCCGAGGCCAGAAGCAGGCTGTTCTACACCCTGGTGATGCCCACCGAGCGGCCGATCTCGATGCAGGCCGAGTGGCTGAACCTCTACCTCGATGCGGTCACGCGGCGCCATCCCGACGAGCCCGTGATCCTGGTTGCCCACTCCCTGGCCGGTATCGTGGCGCGTTATTCCCTGGTCACGCGCAAGCGCCCGGAGGTGTCTGCGCTGATCACCATCGCCAGTCCCCATGTGGACGGCACGATGATCCAGCTTGGCGATTTCTTCTGGCAGTCGCCGCTCGGCACCTACACGCCGCTTCTGGGCCAGTCTGATCTCCGGCAGCTCCTGGAGCTGTACTCCGGAATCAGCCCGGACCAGTCCGGCAACGTGCTGCGCTGGCTCAGTCACCAGACCCATCCGGACATCCGCTATGTGGGCATCGTGCGGATGGCGGATACGGTCGTGGAACCGATGCTGCAGGATCTCAACCGCGTGTCGGATCTCAGGGGGCGGGCCGAGCGGTTGCTGAGTCCGGGCGGGCACGCACTGGCGGGGAGTGACGGCACGATTCTCGCCGCCCTGTTTTCGCAGAGCGTCGGGGAGTCCGAGCGCTGACCGCAGACATGGGGTGCCCGGGCCCCGGCGTGCCGGGGCCCGGATCCTTCAGGCCGCGTTGTCGAAGATGAAGTGATGCCGCGGGCGATACTGCCGTATGTCCTGTTTCCCGAGCACCTTGAGCACCTCCGGGTGATTGGCGAACTGATCCAGCGTGATGCCGTCGAGGAAGTCGTGTAGCTGCTGGTCGAATTCCATCCAGAGCTTCTCGGTCAGCGGCGGCTCCTCTTCCGCTTCGGTCTCGTCCTGGTGCTGCTTCAGCCGGGTCAGGTTCATCGTGTCGCCGAGTGCGTCGATGATGTCGGCAACGCTGACCTGCTCGGGACGCCGCGCCAGGCGGTAACCGCCGCCCGGACCGCGGATTCCCTCGACGAGTCCACCCTTGCGCAGCTTTGCGAACATCTGCTCAAGGTAGGACATCGATATCCCCTGCCGCTCGGAGATGCCGATCAGCGTCACCGGTCCGGTGCGCTCGTGGATGGCGATGTCCATCATCGCGGTAATGGCGAAACGGCCCTTGGTCGAGAGTTTCATCGCGGACTCCTGGCTTTTGTGCTTGTTCGGCATTAGATCAAAGACCAAGTGTGGTAGTCAAGAATGACGGGTCGGACTGTGTGTGCGCAGGACGGTGGCGACTCGCGGTTCCTCTCGCCGCGGCTCAGAGGTCCTCGGGCCGCAGGCTGCCAAGATGCCGGAATCCGTCGCCTCCGAGCGGCTGAAAGACCGCAATGCCGCCCTCGTCGACGAACACGTTCGCGGCCGCGCGCAGGTTCAGGTTGTGCCCCACGATCACCGTGTTCTCCGCCGCGTCGGCGGGCGGGGTCGCCAGCATCTCGCGCAGCGCGGAGACGAGCCGTTCGCGCCGGGCCGGGTCGCGCGTGGCGGGCAGGTTGAACAGCCCGTCCAACCGCTCGTAGCGACCGAAGGCCAGTTCCGCGGTGTCCCGGTTGCGGCAGAAATCGCTCGTCAGCACATCCCCGACCGGGATGCCGTGGCGCTCGAAGGCCTGGCCGACACGCCGTGCCTCGCGCCGCCCCTCGGCGTTCAGGTTGCGCTGCGTCTCGCAGCGGTTGATGTCGGACAGGTCGGTATCGCGCTGACTCCGGTCGGTCTTGGCGTGACGCCAGTAGATCACCAGCCCGCCCGCCTGCATCTCCTCGATCAGCGGAGCAGGGCCTTCGGCGGCCAGTGCGGCGGGGATGAACAGCAATGCGGCAAGCAACAGGGCAATGAACCGTGAAGGCATGATTCTCTCTCCTCGGGAAGCCGTGGTTCCGCAGGCTCGGACCGCGTGGACGGCCCGGAAATTCAACCCGCTGGTGCCTGCGGTGCCCGGCGTCGGGGGCAGAGGTTTATCGAATCCTCGATCTGGGCGACAATCACCGGCCATCCGGGCCCCGTCCCCGCCATCCTCCGCGCTGACGGCCAACCGCAGCGACCACAGGGCTTCCAGCGCATGATCCTGATGATCGACAACTACGACTCCTTCACCTTCAACCTGGTGCAGTACCTGGGCGAACTCGGGGCGGAGGTGGTCGTGCACCGCAACGACCGGATCGATGTCGAAGGCGTGCGCCGGATCGCCCCGGACGGCATCGTGATCTCTCCGGGCCCCTGCACGCCAAACGAGGCGGGCGTGTCTCTGGACGTGATCCGCAGCCTGGCGGGCGAAATCCCCCTGCTGGGCGTCTGTCTCGGCCACCAGGCCATAGGCCAGGCCTTTGGCGGACGGGTGGGGCACGCGAAGGCGATCATGCACGGCAAGACCTCCATGGTCTTCCACTCGGGCCTCGGCGTGTTCCAGGGGCTGGACAACCCCTTCGAGGCCACACGCTACCACTCGCTGGTGATCGAACAGGACAGCCTGCCGGACTGCCTGGAGATCACCGCCTGGACCCGCGACGAGTCCGGCACGGTGGACGAGATCATGGGCGTCCGCCACCGGAGCCTGCCGGTGGAGGGCGTGCAGTTCCACCCGGAGTCCATCCTGACCCGGCACGGTCACGATCTGCTGCGCAACTTCCTGAAGCGTCTTCCGGCAGCCGCCTGAGCTCGCGGGTCGTCTGCCGGGGCGCGCCCGGTTACACTGGCGCACCATTGTTGAGCGCGACGCGGACCAGGAGTGGCGGGTGAAGATACAGGAAGCAATCGCGGCACTGATCGAGGGGCAGGACCTCGAAGCCAGGGCCATGGTCTCGGTGATGGAATCGGTGATGACCGGCCAGGCCACCCCGGCCCAGATCGGGGCCCTGCTGGTCGCGCTGCGGATCAAGGGCGAGACGCCCGACGAGATCGTCGCGGCCGCGCGCGTGATGCGCGAACTGGCCACTCGGGTGGAGGTGGCCACCGAGGGGCTGGTGGATACCTGTGGCACCGGCGGCGACGCCTCGGGCACCTTCAACATCTCCACCGCCTCCGCGCTGGTGGCCGCCGCCGCCGGTGCGCGCGTGGCCAAGCACGGCAACCGCTCGGTGTCCTCGAACTCGGGCAGTGCGGACGTGCTGCAGGCGCTGGGTGTTGGCCTGGGCATCGCGCCCGAGGGCGTGGCGGCCTGCATCGACCGCGTCGGGGTCGGCTTCCTGTTCGCTCCCGCCCATCACGGCGCGATGCGCCACGCGATAGGGCCGCGCCGTGAACTGGGCGTGCGGACCATCTTCAACCTGCTCGGGCCGCTGACCAACCCGGCCGGGGCCCCGAACCAGGTGCTGGGCGTCTTTTCGCCGGACTGGGTCAGGCCGCTCGCCGAGGCCCTGCAGAAACTGGGCAGCCGGCACGTGCTGGTGGTGCATGCAGAGGACGGCCTGGACGAGATCAGCATATCGGCCCCGACCGGAGTCGCGGAATTGCGCGCTGGCGCGATTCGCGAATACCGCCTGTCGCCCGAGGACTTCGGCCTTCCGCTGGCGCCGTCCGAGCGCATTCGGGTCGATTCGGTCGAGGCCTCGGCGGCGATGATCCGCGCGGTGCTCGACGGCGAGCCCGGCCCCGCCCGCGACATCGTGCTGCTGAACGCGGGCGCGGCGGTGTATGTGAGCGGTAGTGCCTCCAGTCACGCCGAGGGCGTGGCCGCCTCGGCTCGGGCCATCGACAGCGGCGCCGCGGCCGAGCGGCTGCGGCAGCTTGCGCAACTCACCGCGGAACTGCCGGAGTGGAAGCCGTGACCGCCGGCAGCGCCCAGGCACCTGACGTGCTGCAGCGGATCCTTGCCCGCAAGCGCGAGGAGATCGACGAGCGCTCGAGCCTGCTGGCGCGCAGCGAACTCTCGGCGCTCGCTGCGGTGGCGGAACCGCCGCGCGGCTTCCGGGCGGCCCTGCTGGAGCGCATCGACGCGGGACGTCCCGCGGTGATTGCGGAGATCAAGAAGGCCAGCCCCAGCAGGGGCCTCCTGCGAGAGGACTTCGACCCGGTCGCGATTGCGCGCGCCTACGCCGAGAGTGGTGCGACCTGCCTCTCGGTACTCACCGATGCCGACTTCTTCCAGGGCGCGGACGTCTACCTGCAACAGGCGCGCGCGGCATGCAGTTTGCCCCTGCTGCGCAAGGACTTCGTGATCGATGCCTATCAGGTCGAGGAGGCCCGCGCGCTCGGCGCCGACTGCATCCTGCTGATCGTGGCGGCGCTGAAGGACGATCAGCTGGGTTACCTCTACCGGCAGGCGCGGTACCTGGGAATGGACGTGCTCGTCGAGGTCCACGATCGCGCCGAACTCGCGCGTGCGCTGGAGCTCGGCGCGGATCTGATCGGGATCAACAACCGCGATCTGCGCAGCTTCGTTACCCGGCTCGAGACCACGCTGGAACTGTGCGCCGAGGTTCCGGACGGGGTGCTGCTGGTGACCGAGAGCGGGATTCGGGAGCCCGCCGACGTCGTGCGCATGCAGGCCGCCGGCGTCCAGGCCTTTCTGGTCGGCGAGGCCTTCATGCGTACCCCGGATCCGGGCCTGGCCCTGACGCGGCTGTTCGGCTGATCCGGTTCCGGCAACAGATACGTCAGATCGCGGCACCCCGGGGCGGCCGCGGGAGGAGATGAATCCATGCAGGTGAGGGTGAAGTGGCTGGACGGGATGGCCTTCGTCGGGGAGACCGGAAGCGGACATGCGGTGGTGATGGACGGGGCGCCGGAGCTCGGCGGCCGCAACCTGGGCGCGCGGCCGATGGAGATGCTGCTGCTCGGGCTGGGTGGCTGCACCAGCTTCGATGTGATCGCGATCCTGAAGAAGGCCCGGCAGCCGGTGCTCGACTGCGAGGTCAGCGTCGAGGCCACCCGCTCGGAGAAGGTGCCCAAGGTCTTCACCGAGATCGCGGTGCATTTCCGCGTGTACGGCAACGGGCTCTCGGAAAAGCACGTGGCCCGCGCGGTGGATCTCTCCGCAAACCGCTACTGCTCCGCCTCGATCATGCTCGGTGCGTCGGCGAAGATTACCCACGACTTCAGCATCTTCGAGGGGCCGGCCCCGCGCCAGGAGGGACCTGGCACGGCAGCGGAATGAATCGTTGACACCCTGAACGAGGTGTCTAAAATTCGGCGCTCTTTGGTCGGGGCTGGAGGAGAAGGCCATGCTGGCTCGGCACGACAAGCGCATCAAGCTCCACGGGTTCAACAACCTGACCAAGAGCCTGAGCTTCAACATCTACGACATCTGCTACGCGGCGGGTGAGCGGCACCGGAACGAGTACATCGCCTACATCGACGAGGCCTACAACGCCGCGCGCCTGACCCAGATCCTCACCGATGTCGCGCACCTGATCGGGGCGAACATCCTCGACATCTCACGGCAGGACTACGAGCCGCAGGGGGCCTCGGTGACAATGCTGATCTCCGAGGAGCCGGTGGCCACCGAGAAGATCGGCTATACCGAGGGTCCGGGCCCGCTTCCCGAGACCGTGGTCGGCCATCTCGACAAGAGCCACATCACCGTGCACACCTACCCCGAGTCCCATCCCGAGGGCGGGATCTCCACCTTCCGGGCGGACATCGACGTCTCCACCTGCGGGCGGATCTCCCCGCTGCGCGCGCTGAACTACCTGATCCACAGCTTCGAATCCGACATCGTGATCATGGACTACCGCGTGCGCGGCTTCACCCGGGACGTGCGCGGCAAGAAGCACTTCATCGATCACAAGATCAATTCCATCCAGGACTTCCTGTCGCGCGACACCAAGGACAAGTACCAGATGGTGGATGTGAACGTGTACCAGGAATACCTGTTCCACACCAAGATGGTGCTGAAGGACTTCGACCTCGACAACTACCTGTTCGGACTGGGCAAGGAGGACTACCCGGCCAGGGAGGCCGCACGCATCTCCAAGCTGCTGAAGCGCGAGATGATGGAGATCTTCTATGGCAAGAACATGACCCGCGGAGCCTGAGCCGGTCGCCCTCGCAGAGGCTGCGTAGGACCGCCGTAGGAGCGCCGTAGGAGCGGCTTCCAGCCGCGATTGCCTTAACCCCAACGCACCATCGCGGCCAAAGGCCGCTCCCACAAGGACACCACCCCGCGGAGCCCGACACGATCCCCTTGCAGGAGCGCCGTAGGAGCGCTGTAGGAGCGGCTTCCAGCCGCGATTGCCTTAACCCGACGCACCATCGCGGCCAGAGGCCGCTCCCACAAGGACACCACCCCGCGGAGCCCGACACGATC
>NZ_JAWLHP010000018.1:43322-49459 GCF_041690275.1 Thioalkalivibrio sp. | reverse complement strand
CGCCGCATCGCGGCTGGAAGCCGCTCCCACGGGGCGCATCGCGGCTGGAAGCCGCTCCCACGGGGGAGGGCGAGTCCTCTCGGCGATCCGGCGTCTCCGGGTCCGTCAGAAGGTCGCGTTCCAGAACAGCCCGACACTGCGGCCGGGCGCCTTGACATCCTGCGCCCCGTTCGCGGGATCGATCCGGTCCTCGATCATCGCATTCACGTGCTCGCGATAGTCCCGGTCGAACAGGTTCGTTACGGACAGGGTGAGTTCATGGCCCTGGAAACCGCCGGAGGGACCGAAGCGGTAGCCCACCTGCGCGTCGGCGGTTGCGAAGCCGGAGGTCTCGCGTTCGGTGCCCGCGCTGAAGATATCCGCTGTCCGGTCCTGACCGGCCACCGCCCGGACCTGACCCAGCCACTGCCAGCCCCGCTCCCGCCGCTGCTCCAGACCAACGGTGAGTTCCGGGGACGGCATCTGGTACAGCGGCTCGTCGAAGGCCGGGTCGCGGTTGTCGCCCTGGAGCCAGGTGCCCCAGGCGAAGGCGTTCAGCCCGCTCCCGAGGTCGTGGTCCAGCGTGAACTCGGCACCTTGGATGCGGGCCTTTTCGAGATTCACGGTCCGCTTCAGTCCGGGACTCAGGACCTGTCCGCCGATGTAATCGCGGATGCGGCTCTCGTAAGCCGCGAAGGAGTAGGTCGTGTTGCCGATGCTTCCGCGCGCACCGATTTCAAAGGTGCGGTTGCGCTCAGGGTCAAGCTGGGGGTTGCTGATCCAGTTGAAGCCGTCGCTGTAGGGATAGGTGAGGTAACGTTCAAGCAGGCTGGCGGAGCGGTATCCCTCCGAAAGGCTCGCGTAGGGTTGGAGGGCGGGATCCAGATCCCAGTTGACACCGGTGAACCACGACAGGTTGTAATCGGTTCGGTCGAGGGGTGGCTCGACGCCGAGGGCCGAATTGGCGCTACCCTCGACCTCATCGTAACGTACGCCCAGTGACACGATGTAATCGTCGAGATAGATGTCGTCCTGAGCGAAGACACCCGTGGACTGCAGTCGCGCATCGTCGATCAGCGGGATTCGCACCGTTGGCTCCCAGTCGGTTTCAGGCGTCCCGATGAACGATACGGGGGACGATTTCAGTTCCCAGGAATCGGCGCCAACGAGGACCACGTGCTGCGGGTGTGGCGAGAACTCAAGCTGCACCCTGCCGCCATCCGTAACGAAATCGGTGTCGGAGGTCCGGTAGTCCTTGGCGAGCTCACGGTTCCAGTCGTAGTTGCCACGCTCGAGTTCCTGCCGGTAGATCGACGCCGACAGCAATGGCTCCCAGCTGCCCCCGAGTTCCCCCGTATAGGACAGCTCCAGCAGATCCCGCTCCTTTTCCGGTGCATAGTGCGTGTTGAGTCCCTGGGGTTGGGGGAATGGTCCGCCCAGTTCCTGGTCCCGGAAGTTCCGCGACGCCAGATACCACACGTCCTCGCGCCGGTTGCGCTGGGCCTGGAACTGCAATTCGTGGCCCTCGGCCAGCTGCCGCCGGTAACGCAGATTCAGCGCGGTCTGCTCGGTTGCGGAATCATCCAGTCGCTCGCCGTCGCCCATGCGGTAGTCTTCGGTATCGAGGCGCGCGATCGACAGGTCGAGCACGTTCCGCGGGTCGGAGAGCGACGCGCCCACCGCGGCGCGTACGCCTTCGTCCACCGAGGTGTAGCCGAGCCGGGACCAGCCATTGAGCTCCGGCTCGTCGGTATAGTCGCCACCGCGGGTGATGATGTTGATCACGCCGCCCATCGCGCCCGATCCGTAGAGCACGGAGTTGGGTCCCCGGATCACCTCGATACGCTCGATCAGGTCCACGTTGACATAGGAGGCGAGGGAGCCGCGTCCGGGTGGCTGCAGCGCGTTGATGCGTACCCCGTCGACCAGCACCAGGACCTGATCGCGTTTCAGGCCGCGGATGATCGGGTCGAGGCCGACCGATCCGTCGACCGCGACCGCGAGGCCGGGTTGTCCCCGCAGCAGATCGCCGAGGCTTCTGGCCTGGGTTCGCTGGATGGTGTCGGCCTCGATCACGTTGACCGACCGCGGTGTCTCGTCGACCAACGCTTCGTAGCCCTTCGCGGTGACGGTGACTGGCTCCAGGAGGACGGCCTCCTCCGCCTGGGTCACGGCGGTCGCAACGCCTCCGGCCAGGCCGATGATGGCAGTGGCGGCAATTCTGCTCATGGGTATCTCCTCCGATCGATTCGTCTCTTGTTCTTGAATGATCCCGATCGCCCGATGCCGCCTCGAACATCGACTCTAACGGGCTTGTGCGGGTGCCGGACCGGCCTTCCCCCTGCGGTCGATGCCGGCACCCGGGCCGTGGCTTCCCCGCGCAGGAACGGCGCCTGATAATATAAGAATGCTGTCATCCAGGCGAACCCTTCGGAAAGGAGCCACAGGCTTTGACGCCGCATCGAAAAGCGCATAGATTCCCGGGCAGAAGCCCCTGCAGAGGCCCCGTGCGTTCCGCGGGGCCTTTGTCTGTCGGGGGCGGCCGGTTCCATGGGCCTCCAGGCCAGCTGACCGAGGGCTCGGCTTCCAGGCATTCTCCAGTTCCCTCGTTCCTTCCAGTCGCCACACCTCGGTAAACGGGAAAACGCCCATGTCCATTCCGGTACTCGTCCGCACCCTCGTCGGACTCACGCTGTTCGCGCTGGCCATCGCGGCGCAGGCGGAAGTGCTCAAGCCGATGGTCCTCGCCTACAGCACGGCCGGCGGGGACGTTGGCACGGAGGCGGAAGCCGTGCGCGAGCGGCTGACCGCAGCGGGGTTCGAGGCCCTGGGCCAGTACGAGGTCGACGGCGACGTGACGGTGCTGGTCTTCACCTCCGGGGAACTGCTCGAGGCCGCCGCGGCCTCGGACCGGGGTGCCTACATCGCGCCCCTGCGCGTGGCGGTCACCCGTGTGAACGGTGAACTCCAGGTCAGCTACAACAACCTCGAGTACTTCGCCCACGCCTATCGGGTGGACCGCTCGCTTGCCGGCGTGATGTCCCGCGTCGAATCCGCGATCGGGGCGCAGGAGACCTTCGGCGCCCGGGGGCTCGGGCCCGAATCCCTCGCACGTTACCGCTATGCCTTCGGCATGGAACGCTTCGACGACCCCTATGATCTGGCCACGTATCCGAGCACTGAGCGGGCGCTGGCGGCGCTGGATGCCAACCTGCGGGCGCGCAAGGGTGGCGTGCGGGAGGTCTACCGCGTCCGCATCCCGGGGCGGGATGCGATCCTGATCGGGGTCGCGATCCGGGAGGACGCCGGTGCCGAGCGCGACGCCTCCGACCTGTTCAAGATGACCACCGTGGACGTCGGTGAGCGCCGCCACAGCCCCTATCTTCCCTACGAGATCCTGATCGTTGACGGCCGCGTGGAGGCCCTGCATATGCGCTTTCGCATGGCGCTGCATTTTCCGGATCTGCGCATGATGGGCGAGAATAGCTTCCTCCAGCTGCGGCGCTCGCCCGCCGCGCTGGAGGAGACCCTCGTCGAAGTGGCCGGGGGCTGATCGTCCACACTGGAACCTCCGCCGCGCAACCGGGCGCGCGCAGCCGGAGCGCCCGCCTTCCGGCAATCCGCCCTCTGAGGTGACGCATGACTGATATGGCATCACGGCTGGAGTCAATTCGCGATCGGCTGGCTGCAGTGGCTGCGGAAATGGCCGGGTCGTCGCAGACCGGGGCGGCCGGGCGGCTCCAGTCGCTGGCCGGGGAACTGGAACGGGTGGTCGCGGACCTGAAGGAGCCCCCGCCGGCGCAGCGGTCCCGCACCGCGAGGCGCCGACTGCCCGATGTCGAGAAGTGTCCGCGCTGCACGATCCGCAGCCTGCGCATCGTCCCCGACGAGGTCCATACCGGGGCGGACGGTGTCGAGGAGGTGCTCTGGCGCTGCACGAGCTGCGGTCACGAGGTCTGGCGCAAGGACGGCTGAGGCCCGGCTGGGCGGATCATGCGGGGGCGCTTCGTGCGGGGCCCGACTACCCCCGTTTCCGGAGGCCATTTCCCGGCACCGGTGCCGGTTTTGTATCCTCCTCGCAGAATTCTGATGCCAGAGGCGAGCATGACGTCCCCGAAGATCACCAACATTGGCAACATTCGCAACGAGCTCAACAAGTACAAGAAGGGCAAGAAATTCGACATTCACCAGTTCAACCAGATTGCCCGCCTGGCGTGGATGGGGAAGGTGGTGATGCAGCCGCTCGATCCGCAGGACGCCGAGTGCAAGTCGTTCCTGGTGTACGTGCAGGAGCCCGATGAACTGGCTGCACACTTCCTGAACACCGATCAGGAACTGACGGGCGCGATGCACATCGTGGATGGCGAACAGGCCGAGGCCCTGATCCAGGTGCTGCGCGGCGGTGTGGAGGAACGGGCGAAGCTTTACAAGGACCTGTCCCGCAGCGACTTCTACTTCCGCTATTTCTACCAGCCCAAGGGTGAACCGGGTACCGGGGACTCCACCGCCAAGCCGCAGGGCCGCGGCGAGGACTGAGCTTGGCGATCTCCGAGGCGCCCGTCTGGCTGGACGGAGGGCGTGTCTCTGCGCGGGAGATGCATGCACTGTACACGGGCATGACCGTGTCTACCGGCGCGGACGACCCGATCCGGGTGATGTGGCTTTCCAGCGGTGAGGCGCACGTATCGATCGGTGCCGGTCAGAACCCGGACGCCGATCTGGATCTGGTCGGCTGCCGGGAACAGGGCGTGAAGGTGCTGCGCCGGCCCCTTGGCGGTGGGGCGGTGTGGATCGACGTGGACCAGCCCTTTTTCTTCCTGGTGCTGCCGCGACAAGCCTTCGCGCGCGGGCACCGGCACCTGTTCTCACTGGGGATGGGCCTGGTGGTGGCGGTGCTGCGGCGGCTCGGGTTCGAGGATGTCGAGATGCGCAGCCAGGACATCTGGGTCAGCGGCCGCAAGATGATGGGCACCGGTGCGGCGACCATGGACAAGGGTTGCGTCTTCGGCGCGAGTTTCCTGCGCCGCTTTCCGGCGCGGCGCTTTCTGGCCTGCATACACTCCCCGAGCGACGGCTACCGCGATTGGGTGCTGCAGGCGCTGGAAGAGGGCATCACCGATTGCGAGCGGGAACTCGCCGAGACCCCGGACAACGCCGTGTTCCGCGAGGCCCTGTTCGAATCGCTGCACCAGCGCTTCGGCGTGGAGCCGCGCCGCGAGCCGCTTCGGCCGGCGGAGCGGGAGGAGTGGATCGCCCGCGGCCGCGAGGAACTCGAGGATCTGGAGCAGGGTGATACCCATGCTGCGGTACCCTCGGGTATCCGCATCAACCGCGAGAGCTATGTCTTCGAGACGCGTTCGCGCTGCGGACGGCTGCGCCTGCAGCTGTGCGGTAACGAGATCCGCCGCATCTGGTGCGAGGAGCCGAAGATCAACTCCGTACTGCAGGAGCGCGCGCTCGGGCTCGTGCCGGAACGCCTCGTCCTGCGTTCGAACCTGAACCGGGTCCTCCCGACCTCCCTCGCGGACGAGATCAGCTGTCGGATCGATGCGCTGTACCGTGGAATCCGTTCTCCCTGACGCGAAACGCGGCGCAGCGCGCGCCGGATTTCCCATCCCGAGACTCGAGTGAATGCCGATGACCGAACCGACGATTGCGCGGCGGCTGGAGCGCCGCATCATCCTGATGACGCAGGACGAGGAGATGATCCGGCAGGTACGGGCCTGTCTCGAGCCACCCTGGGAAATGGTGGCCGTCACGGATCTCGAGGAGCTCGGAGAGTGGAACGAGGTCCTGCTCTACCGCTTCCTGCTGCTGGACCTCGACGAGATCGATGCCTTCGACCCGCTGGACGTGATCCGGGTCCTGCGCATGGAGTACCAGATCAACCTGCCGGTCTTCTGCTTCGGCGGCGACACCGAGATCCAGAACGAGATGCGCCTGTCGCGCGCCGACCGTTTCTTCAGCCGCGAGGAGATCATCGAACGCCTGCCGGAGTTCCTGCGCCAGTACGACTGGTAGGCAGGCCAAGAGAGGCTCTGCAGGAGCGTGCCTTGCACGCGGATCGGCGTTGGGTGGGCTCCAGGTGTCTTTCGCGCCTGCGGCGCGTTCGCGAGCGAGGCTCGCTCCTACGGGGGCCGGGGTGAACGGCATGGGCG
>NZ_JAWLHP010000018.1:6113-43222 GCF_041690275.1 Thioalkalivibrio sp. | reverse complement strand
CGTGGGAGCGGCTTCCAGCCGCGATGCAGCGTTGCGTCGGCCCCGACGCTCGGCGCGCCTGCGGCGCGTTCGCGAGCGAGGCTCGCTCCTACCGGGGCGAGGGTGAAGCCCGGGGTTCAGGAGGCCAGCCCCTGGCCGATCTTTCCCGGCGCCGGATCGCGGCCAGAGGCCGCTCCCACCTGGCGCCTCCCCCGGCCCGTGCAGGCCGATCAGCCGACGGGCGCGTGTTCCAGCACGTCGATGCGGATCGTCTCCCGGAACTGTTCGCCCGCCCCTTCGACCGTCAGCACGCCGATCCGGGTACCGGGGGTGTCATAGCTGAACTTGCAGTCGAAATTTCCGGGTAGCCGGACGCTGCTCTCGCAGAGCACTTCGTCGTCCACCGTGAAACGGGCCTTGGCCTCGCCCGACCCGCCGAGCATTGCCTGAAGCCGGAATTCCTCGTTCACGGGGCGCCGGTAGAAGGCCGGATCGCGGTTGGCGTTGTACTGCAGGTTGTTCAGCTTGATCAGTTTCACGAGTTTCATGCCGGCTCCACAAGCGCACTCATTCCGAGTGAAATGGTAGGTATTAGCAAATCCTGAAATGATACAACATTTGCGCTGCGACCCAAGATCCGCGTGCCGGGAGTGTGGGCACCGGTAACCGGGCCATCCGCCCAGACCACGGAGTCCTGATGAAGAAGCTGCTGAATCGCCTGCGGGGCGTCGAACGCGATGTGCTGGAATCACCAACCGATGCGGACGCCCCGTTCTACGAGCCGCAGGCCGACGAGATCGAGATCTTTCGGGCCGCATGGAACCGCCGGCTTCCGGTGATGCTGAAGGGACCCACCGGCTGCGGCAAGACGCGGTTCCTCGAGCACATGGCGCACGTGCTCGGCAGGCCGCTGGTCACCGTGGCCTGCCACGAGGACCTCACCAGCTCCGACCTGGTCGGCCGTTTCCTGCTCGAGGGCGAGGAGACGGTCTGGCAGGACGGGCCGCTGACCCGATCCGTGAAGGAGGGTGCGATCTGCTATCTCGACGAGATCGTCGAGGCGCGTACCGATACCACCGTGGTGATCCACCCGCTGACCGATCATCGGCGCCAGCTTCCGCTGGACAAGCGCGCGCGGATCATCGATGCGCACGAGGACTTCATGCTGGTGATCTCCTACAACCCGGGCTATCAGACGGTGCTCAAGGACCTGAAGCCCTCGACCAAGCAGCGCTTCGTCGGCATCGACTTCGACTATCCGGCGGAGGACGTCGAGCGACGCATCGTCGCCCAGGAATCCGGGGGGCTGGATGCCGAGCGCGTCGAGCGGCTGGTCGCGGCGGGGCGCCGGGCGCGCGCGCTGAAGGACCACGGGCTCGAGGAGGCCACCTCCACCCGGGCGCTGGCCTATGCGGGCGAACTGATGCAGGCGGGGCTGGCGCCGCGAACCGCGTGCCGGGCGGCGATGATCGCGCCGATCACCGACGACCCGGAACTGGTCGAGGCGCTGGAAGAGATCATGGCCGCGCACTTCCCCGAGACCGAGTCACCGACCGCCGCTCATGGCTGAAGCCGACGATCTCGTTGCCGTCGAGGAGGTCCTGCAGCAGCTCGAGCGGATCAGCTTCGTCGCGCACCGTGACGCCCGGACCGCGCTGCCGGCCATCCGGCCCTTCGGCGCCGCGACCACGCGCGACTGGATCGAGACCGCCCGCGACCTGTTCCAGCACGATCGCGAGTCCGGCAAGAGCTTCATGCGCCACTCGGAGCGCCTCGCGGAACACACCGGTGCGGTCGAGCCCTGGACCGCCCAGTCCCGCGAATTCCTGCAGTGGGTGAATTCAAACTACGCGCTGGAGGGTTTCCTGGCCCAGGCCGACCGGGTCTGGTCGGCCTGGGGAGAAGCGGGGGAGCGGGAGTGGTTCGCGATCGGCCTGCGCTGGTGCGGCCGCAGCCTGGCCGACGCGCGCGCCTTCTTCGAGACCCCCTTCGACCGGCTCGACGGCGGCAAGGGCCCCGCCGGACTCAGGACACTGATCGAGCCCGCCGAGCGGCTGTACGACGAGCGGGGTCTCGCCCTCGACAGCTACCTCGCCGGGGCACCGATGGCCCGCAATCTGGTCGGCGATGCCGGACTGCTGAACTGGGCGCGTCGCGGCGCCGACCTGCTGGCCGCCGGCCGTGCGCGGGGCGAGGCCTACTTCCGCATGGAGAGCGAGGAGGGGATGAAGCTGCTGCTGGAGGCCCTGCCGGGGTACCGCGCCCGCACGCACGGGCGCTTCCTGCAACTGCTGCTGCGCGCATGGCTCGGGGCGGAAATCCCGCTCGCGGACGGCAACTGGAAGCCGGGCGAAGGGCGCCCGATGCTCGAGACCGACGGACGCCGGCTGTACCTGCCCGCGGTCTTCGGGGGACGCGACGAGGCGATCGTCGCGGTGGAGCACGGCGCCGCGCACCTTGCCTTCGACAGCTACGCGCGCGAGCACATCGAGGCGCTGTTCCGGCGCGCCGGAACCGAGCATCCGCCGCTCGACGACCAGAGCCGGATCACCTGGCGCCCGCTCTTCGCTCCCTTCGGCGAGCGCCTGTTCCGCTTTCAGATCCTCTTCGACCTGGCCGAGGACCTGCGCGTGAACCTGCGGATCGCCCGCCGGATTCCCGGTTTCCTGAACCGCCTGCTACGCGTCGCGGCCGCGCACCCGGTGCCCGATGGGCCGGCGGGCCGCTACTATCGCTTCGCGCTGGAGGCCCACCGGGCGGTGCTGGCCGCATCCCGCGACCGGGTCGCCGGCACGGCCGCTGCCGCGGATTCCCCGGAAAGCGAGGGCGGGCTGGATCTCCGGCTAAGGCGGATGCTGGAGCCGGACGCGACCGTCATCGACGCCTGGGAGGCGGCGGAGCGGCTGTTCGAGGACCCGGCCTTCCCGGAGATCGCTATCGACCAGCGCAAGGAGGCCTACCTCCCCGGGCTGTCGCTGAACGCCGCGCGGCCCGTGTATCCGCAGCGGCTTCGCGACGGCGACCTCAGCGACTTCCGCGACGTCGGGGACGCCTACGAGGAACACCGCTTCGTGCGCGAGAAGCAGGAAGAGGCCCCCGAGCAGACGCCCGAGGGCGCCCAGAAGGATCCCGACGCGGACATCCAGCTGCCGCGCGAGGAGACCTCGGGATCCGGCGGACGCATCGGCGTGGGCATTCCACAGCCGGCGCAGGTGGCGAAGCGCGGCGTGGCCTGGCAGCCCCGGACCGGTGGCATCGCGTATCCGGAATGGGACTACCGCGAACAGCGCATGATCAGCGACTGGGTGAACCTGAACGAGCGGGTGCTGGACGAGCAGGATGCAGGCGCGGCCGAGACGATCCTGGCCGAGCACGCGGCCACCCTGAAACGACTGACGCGCGGCCTGGAGATGCAGCGGCCGACACGCATGGCGCCGCTGCGCCGGCAACTCGACGGCGACGAACTCGACATGGAGTCGGTCACCGACTTCGTCGCCGACAAGCGTGCCGGGCTGTCACCAAAGGCCTTCATCTACCGCCGCCGCACGGTCCAGCACCGGGACACCGCGGTGCTGCTGCTGGCCGACATGTCGACCTCGATCATGGCCCGCCATCCGGGTGGGGAGGGCAAGATCGTCGAGCGGGTGCGCTCGGGCATGATGCTGTTCGCGGAGGCAATCGACCGGATCGGGGACCCCTTCGCGATATCGGGCTTCGCGTCCCGTCAGCGCGACCAGGTGCACTACTACTGGCTGAAGGACTTCAGGGAGCCGCTGGACGACACGGTGCGCGGACGCATCGCCGGCATCTCGGGACGGCTCGCCTCGCGCATGGGTGCCGCCATCCGGCACTCCAGCCGCGCGATGCGCCGGGTGGCCAGCCAGCACCGCCTGCTGCTGATCCTGTCCGACGGACGCCCCGCCGACTATGACGACGGTGGCGACCCCCGATACCTGCACGAGGACACACGCATGGCGATGAAGGAGGCCCTGGACGCCGGGGTGCATCCGTTCTGCATCACCCTGGACCCCAGCGGTCGGGATTACCTGCCGGCGATCTTCGGGCCCGGTCACTACACCATCATCGACCATGTCGACGAGCTGCCCCGCCGGCTGCCGGAGATCTACCTGCGGCTGCGCCGCTGACCCACCCTTCACGAGGGCGCATTTTTCCTGTGCACTGGGGTCGCGTAGGATGCGCCGATTCTGTTCGAGGACGCTTATGGAGCCGTCACCCAGTCTGATTCCGGGCTACGCGAACGCGAAGGCGACCCGCGCCTATGCCGAGGAACACATGGCCGCCGGTCATGCCGCCGACGGGCACTACAGCGAATACCTGCGGGTCAAGATGCGCCTGTCGAGCCTGGGTGTCGGGACCTTCGGCGGCGCGGCGACTCCGGAAGTGGACGCGCGCATCAGTGCCATCGTGGCCCGCGCCCTGAAGACGGGCATCAACGTCATCGACACCGGCGCACACTATCGCTATGGCCGATCGCTGGCCGCGGTCGGGGCCGGCGTGCGCGCGGCGCTGGCCGAGGGCGTGCCGCGCGAGGCGATGTTCCTGATCAGCAAGGGCGGGTTTCTCACCCTGCGGGGCGGTCCCCCGGAGGACATGAATGCCTGGTTCGAGCGGGAGATCGTGGCCCAGGGCCTCGGCGCGCGCGAGCACCTGGCGAAGGGCGCGCACCTGCTGACGCCGGAGTACATCAATTACCAGATCGAGCTGTCGCGCAGCCTGATGGGGGTCGAGACTCTGGATGCCTTCGTGGTCGATCAGCCGGAGGTGCACATCCCGGAGATCGGCAAGGAGATGACCAACCGCAAGCTCGAGCCGGTCTTCGCGCTGCTGGAGCGGGCGGTGCGCGAGAAACGCATCCGCGCCTACGGGATCAGTACGTTCGAGGGTCTCAGGGTCGAGACCGATGCGAAGATGTTTCAGTCGCTGACCTCGATGCAGGGCCTCGCCGAGCGGGCGGCGCAGGAGGTCACCGGGGACGATGTGGCGCGGCACCACTTCAAGCTGGCGATGCTGCCCTTCAATCAGGTGATGCTGGAGGGCTTCACCCGCTTCAACACGGCCACCGGCAAGGGCAACGTCGCCTCTGCGCTGCAGGCGGCGCACCAGCTCGAGGTCTTCATGATGGCCTCGCACACGCTGCTGAAGGGGCACCTCGGCAGGCAGTCGGTGGACGTGGTCGCGGAGCGGCTTGCAGACTACCCGAATGCCGCCCAGCGGGCGCTGCAGTTCAACCGCTCCACGCCGGGGCTCGGCACCTCGCTGGTCGGGATCAGCGACCCGGAACACCTCGATGACCTGCTGGCGGTGGCGGCGCGGCCGCCGCTGGAGCGCAAGGACTACCTCGGCATGTACCAGAAGGCGGAGTGATGGAAGCCGACCTGAAACCCCTGGAGTTCCCGGCCATCCAGCGGCTGCTGGAGCGCCTGGCCGCCACCCCCTACGGCGCGGACGCTGCGCGCGCGCTGGAACCCGCGCCGGATGTCACGGTGGCCCGCTCGCTGCAGGCCGCGGTGACCACCGCACGGCAGCGCCTCGAGGCGGGCATGCTGCCGGAGATCGGGGCACTCCCGGACGTGCGCCCGGCGCTGCGCCAGGCCTCGAACCCGGGGGCGGCGCTGTCCAGCCAGGCGCTGAACAACCTCCAGGTCATCATGCAGGAGACGGCGCGGCTGGCCGGGTCGCTGGCCGATGCGCCCGGCATCTACCCGGGAAGTCTCGATGACCTGCTGCCCCCGGAGGCACTGGTGGAGCGGCTTGGGGAGGCGCTGCATCCGGGCGGAACGCTGCGGGACGACGCCAGTCCCGCGCTGGCGGAGGCCTCCGCCGAGCGCGGGCGACTGCGCGCCGAGGTCGAGCAGGTGGTGCGCAAGCGCCTCGAATCCCTCGGTTCCGATGTCGCGTCGCGGCGGGTCCAGTGGCACCAGGAGCGGGCGGTGCTGGTGCTCAATGCCGAGCTGGCGGGATCGGTGAAGGGCGTGCGCCGGGGGTCGGCCCTTGGCGGTCGCGACCAGATCATCGAACCGATCGAGGCGGTCCCCCTGAACAATCGGCTGGACACCCTGAACGACCGTATCGGCAACGAGCAGCAGCGACTGCTGCGCGAATTGACCGACCGCGTGCGCGAACACGGCGAGGAGCTGCAGCGGATGCTGGGCGTGCTGACCTGGATCGACCTCGCCTTCGCCGCGGGGCGCATGTCGCAGCAGATGAATGCGCACGCCCCGGCACTGCTGGATGAGGCCCGCGTGCACCTGGTCGAGGGCTACCATCCGCTGCTCCTGCTCCAGTACGCGGAGGGCAGTGGTCCGCGGCCGGTGCCGCTGAGTCTCGAGCTCGAACCCGGTCGGCCGCTGCTCCTGATCACCGGTCCGAACACCGGTGGCAAGACCGTTGCGCTGAAGACCGTGGGGTTGCTGGTGACCATGGCCTGGTGCGGCCTGCACATCCCCGCCGAGGGCGACTGCAGCGTCGGCGCGTTCGACCGCGTGATGGTCGATGTCGGCGATCACCAGAGCCTGCTGCACCACCTGTCGACCTTTGCCGGGCATGTCGAGGTGCTCAAGCGCGTGCTTGAGCATGCGGGAGGCGAAAGCCTGATCCTGCTGGACGAGCTGGGTACCGGCACCGATCCGGACGAGGGCGCCGCCCTGGCGATGGCGGTCCTCGACGAACTCCGTTCACGCGGGGTCTTCGGCATCGTGAACACACACCTCGCGCCGTTGAAGGACTACGCCGGCCGCCATCCCGGCATCCTGAACGCATCGATGCAGTTCGACTCCGAGCGGCTCGTGCCCACCTATCGGCTGCTGCCGGGCGAGCCGGGGATCTCCTTCGGCCTGACCATCGCCGAGAAGAACGGTCTGCCGGCCGCGCTCGTGGCCCGTGCCCGCGAGCACCTGGCAGAGCTGCCCTCCGCCCGCGCCTCCCGATAGGAGGCCAGCCCCCTGGGCGACCTTCCCCGGCGCACTGAGCCCCGAGAGGGTCCGCCTCCCACGGGCGAAGGCCCGTAGGAGCGGCTTCCAGCCGCGATGCGGAGGTGGTCGTAGGAGCGGCTTCCAGCCGCGATACAAGCGGTTTGTGGGAGCGGCTTCCAGCCGCGATGCAAGGGGTTTGTGGGAGCGGCTTCCAGCCGCGATGCGACCTTGCATTGGCCCCATCGCCCTCGCGCACCTGCGGCGCGTTCGCGAGCAGGCTCGCTCCTACAGGGGGTCGGTGCAAACGCTGCAGGAGGCCAGTCCCTGGGCAACCCTCCCGGCGCCGGTTCCTGGGAGCGGCCTCTGGCGGCGATGGTGCCGAGGGCCGGCGCCCGATCGCGACCATGGGTCGCTCCTGCGGCGATCGTGCCGGGCAGCGCCTGGCAGGGGAAATCGTGAAACCGGTCGCATTTCATATTAGGATGTCATGTCATTTTGACCCTCGCTCCCCGTTAAGCGCAGCATCGCCTAACGTCACCATCAGGAACCGTCGCAGCCATGTCTGAGAATCCCGCCAAGCCAGCCGCGATCACCGGCGCCGAAATCTTTGTCCGCTCTCTGCAGGAGGAGGGCGTCGAGGTCGTATTCGGTTACCCTGGCGGGGCGGTACTTCACCTCTACGACGCGCTCTTCAGGCAGGAGAAGATCGCGCATATCCTGGTGCGTCACGAGCAGGGCGCGGTCCATGCGGCCGAAGGCTACGCCAAGTCCTCCGACCGCTGCGGCGTCGCGCTGGTCACCTCGGGACCGGGGGCGACCAATGCGGTCACCGGCATCGCCGATGCCTACATGGACTCCGTCCCGCTGGTCGTCTTCAGCGGCCAGGTGCCGACCCACCTGATCGGAAATGACGCCTTCCAGGAGGTGGACACGGTCGGGATCACGCGCCCCTGCGTGAAGCACAACTTCCTGGTGCGGGACGTGAACGACCTGGCCATCACCATCAGGAAGGCCTTTTACATTGCCACCTCGGGGCGCCCCGGACCGGTGGTCGTGGACATCCCGAAGGACATAACCGCGGAGACCGCGGTGTTCGAGTACCCGAAGCAGCTGAAGATGCGCTCCTACAACCCCACCACCCGGGGCCACAGTGGCCAGATCCGCAAGGCGCTGGACCTGATCCTGTCGGCGAAGAAGCCGATGCTGTACACCGGGGGCGGGGTGATCCTCGGGCGCGCCTCGGAGGCGCTGACCGAGTTCGCGCGCAAGCTGGGCTACCCCATCACCAATACCCTGATGGGCCTGGGCGCCTACCCGGCCTCGGATCGCCAGTTCGTCGGCATGCTCGGCATGCACGGGACCTACGAGGCGAATATGGGGATGCACCACGCCGACGTGTTGATCGCGATCGGCGTGCGCTTCGATGACCGGGTCACCGGCAACATCGAGAAGTTCTGTCCCTACGCGAAGATCGTCCACGTGGACGTGGATCCCGCGTCGATCTCGAAGAACGTGAAGGTGGATGTCCCGATCGTCGGGCAGGTGGAGCCGGTGCTGCGGGACATGATCCGCGAACTGGACAACATGAAGCGCGAGCCGGACCGGGAGGCACTGGAGGCCTGGTGGCGGCAGATCGAGGAATGGCGCGCAAAGGACTGCCTGAAGTACGACAAGTCGTCGCCGATCATCAAGCCGCAGTATGTGGTGCAGAAGCTGTGGGAACTCACCGGCGGGGACGCCTTCGTGACCTCGGATGTCGGCCAGCACCAGATGTGGGCGGCCCAGTTCTACGGCTTCGACAAGCCCAACCGCTGGATCAACTCCGGGGGCCTCGGCACGATGGGCGTGGGACTCCCCTTCGCAATGGGTGCGCAACTGGCCCACCCGGAGGCGACCGTGGCCTGCGTGACGGGCGAGGCCAGCATCCAGATGTGCATCCAGGAGCTGTCCACCTGCCTGCAATACCATCTGCCGATCAAGGTCGTGAACCTGAACAACCGCTACCTGGGCATGGTCCGGCAGTGGCAGGAATTCTTCTACCAGGGCCGTTACGCGATGTCCTACATGGATGCGCTCCCCGATTTCGTGAAGCTGGCCGAGAGTTACGGCCATGTCGGCATGCGCATCGAGCAGCCCGGGGACGTGGAAGGCGCGATCCGCGAGGCACTGGCGTTGAAGGACCGGCTGGTCTTCATGGACTTCCTCACCGATCAGTCCGAGAACGTGTACCCGATGATTCCGGCGGGCGCGGGCCAGAACGAAATGATCCTGCTGTAGGGAAAGGGAACAGCATGCGACACATCATCAGTCTTCTCCTGGAGAACGAGTCCGGCGCACTGTCGCGTGTGTCAGGGCTCTTCTCGGCCCGCGGCTACAACATCGAGTCGCTCACTGTCGCGCCCACGGACGACCCCAGCCTGTCGCGGATGACCATTGTCACCACCGGGTCGGAGCAGATCGTCGAGCAGATCACCAAGCAGCTGAACAAGCTGATCGACGTGGTGCGGCTGATCGACCTGACGCCGCACCGGCACATCGAGCGGGAAATGATGCTGGTGAAGGTGAAGGTGGCGGCGGCGTCCGATCGCGAGGAGGCCAAGCGCCTGACCGACATCTTCCGCGGCAACATCGTCGATGTGTCGCAGGAGACCTACGTGGTCGAACTGACCGGTCACGGCAGCAAGCTGGATTCCTTCCTCGAGGCCCTGCAGGGTTTTCCCGTAATGGAGGTCGTGCGCTCGGGTGTGATGGGCATCGCCCGCGGCGACGTGGCCCTCCACCTGTAGGGGCAGCCCCGGCGTCGTAGGAGCGGCTTCCAGCCGCGAATGGCCGATCAGGTGTTGGATCGCGGCTGGAAGCCGCTCCCACGAGCCAGATCAGGTGTTGGATCGCGGCTGGAAGCCGCTCCCACGGGCACTGGATCGCGGCTGGAAGCGGCTCCTACGGTTGGCTGGTCCTCGGCAGCCGTCCGGGAAATCCCTATACTATTGCGCTTCGAACGGGGACCTTACGAATTCCGCGGCCACCGCCACCGGCGGTCGCCTTCATTCTGGGCGAGAAGGAAACACGCATGAACCTCTATTACGACAAAGACGCCGACCTCTCCATCATCCAGGGCAAGAAGGTCGCGATCATCGGCTACGGCTCACAGGGTCACGCGCATGCGAACAACCTGAAGGACTCGGGCGTCGACGTCACGGTCGGCCTGCGCCCCGGCTCAGGGTCGCGCGCGAAGGCGGAGGGCTCCGGGCTGAAGGTGGCCGACGTGCCCGAGGCCGTGACCGGCGCGGACCTGGTGATGGTACTGACCCCGGACGAGTTCCAGGCCCGGCTGTACAGGTCCGAGATCGAGCCGAATCTGAAGCAGGGCGCGACGATGGCCTTTGCCCATGGTTTCGCGATCCACTACAACCAGATCGTGCCGCGTGCCGACCTCGACGTGATCATGATTGCACCCAAGGCCCCGGGTCACACCGTGCGCAACGAGTTCGTGAAGGGCGGCGGCATCCCCGACCTGATCGCGGTGTTCCAGGACGCCTCCGGGCATGCACGCGACACCGCGCTCTCCTACGCCTCGGCGATCGGCGGTGGCCGCACCGGTATCATCGAGACCAGCTTCCAGGATGAGACCGAGACCGACCTGTTCGGCGAGCAGGCGGTGCTCTGCGGCGGTGCGGTGGAATTGGTGAAGGCCGGGTTCGAAACCCTCGTCGAGGCCGGTTATGCGCCGGAGATGGCCTACTTCGAGTGTCTGCACGAACTGAAGCTGATCGTCGACCTGATGTACGAGGGCGGCATTGCCAACATGAACTACTCGATCTCGAACAACGCCGAGTACGGCGAGTATGTGACCGGCCCGAAGGTGATCAACGAGGAGTCGCGCTACGCGATGCGCGAGGCGCTGCACCGGATCCAGACCGGCGAGTACGCGAAGGCCTTCATCCAGGAGGGGGCCGCGAACTACCCGTCGATGACCGCCTATCGGCGGCTGAACGCGGCCCACCCGATCGAGCATGTTGGCGAGCGGCTGCGCTCGATGATGCCCTGGATCGCCGCGAACAAGCTCGTCGACAAGAGCCGCAACTGACCATACCGGGCCCGGGTTTCCCGGGCCCGCGCCGGTATCGCGCGGCTTCCGCTGCGGGTCCGGCCGGAGCGACCGCATGTTTCCCGTGGCCCCAGAAGGAAGACTCTTCGTGATCGGCACTGCGTGGCTTGCGGTGATCACCCTGCTGTTCGGATATACCGAGATGGGGTTCTTCCTGGTAACGCTCGCAATCGCCCTCCTGCTGCTGTTCCGCGATTTCGTGCGCCGTCTGCCGCCGACTGCGCTTGGCCTGGTGGCGCCGGCCGATGGCGTGGTGCAGTCCGTGGAGGAGGCCCGGGATCCGTTCTCCGGCAAACCCGCCCAGCGCATCGTGATCCACCAGCGGGCGCTGGGCGAATACAATCTGCATGCACCGCAGGAGGCGACCGTGACTCAGCGGTACTGGCCGGGGAAGGGGACGGACGAGGAAGCCGATCCGCAGCTCGCCGGCCACCTAGCGTTCGCCTTTGAAACCGACGAGGAACAGGCCTTCTCGCTGGCGCTCGACCTGCGCCGATGGCCGCGCTTCGTCCGGGTCGGAGCGATCACCGGGAATCGCTTCGGACGGGGTAAGCGGCTGGGCCTGGCGGGTTTCGGGCTCAATGTAAGCCTCTGGGTGCCGGACAGCACCCGTGTTTCCGCGCATCCCGGCCAGCGGGTGCTGGCTGGCAGTGACCTGCTCGGCTCCCTGACAAGCGCACGGGAAGACGGCCTGCAGGCGGCCAGGTCATGAGCGGTGACGTGCCGGAGCGGGAGAATCCGGGTCCGCGGCGCCGGGTGTTTCTTCTGCCCAACCTGTTCACCACCGGTGTGCTCTTCTCGGGCTTCTTCGCGGTCGTCTCGGCAATCAACGGCAATTTCATCACCGCCGCGATCGCGGTCTTCGTTGCGATGGTGCTCGACGGACTGGATGGACGCGTGGCACGCCTGACCAATACCCAGAGCGAGTTCGGCGCCCAGTACGATTCCCTGTCCGACCTCGTCGCCTTCGGGCTCGCGCCGGCGCTGATCGCCTATCTGTGGCAGTTGCACGAACTCGGCAACCTCGGCTGGGTGGCGGCCTTCTTCTACGCAACCGCCGCGGCGCTGCGGCTGGCCCGCTTCAATGCGCGTCTGGCCGCGGCGGACAAGCGTTTCTTCCAGGGGCTGCCGAGTCCCGCGAGCGCGGCCCTGGTGGTGGGCACGGTCTGGGTGATGGAGGACCTGTCCGCCTTCACCGATACACCCCTGGTGCTGATGATCATCGCGCTGGCGATCACGGTGACCGCCGGCGCGTTGATGGTCAGCAATCTCACCTATTCCAGCTTCAAGGACATGGACTTCCGCCACCGTGTGCCCTTCTTCGCGATGCTCGCGGTGGTGGGGATGCTGATGCTCGCGGCCCTCGATCCGCCCAAGGTCCTGCTCGCCGGCTTTGTGCTCTACGCCCTCTCCGGACCCCTGCTGACCCTCGAGCGCTGGCGTCGCCACCGGTCCCGCAAGAGCTCCTGATACATTCCGGTGGGTTTCCCGCGCTTGAGGATGGATGAAGCGCAGCGCACCCGCCGTGCGGACCGCCTGTTTGCCCTGCACGTTATTGGTGCCGATGGGTTCCGCGTTAATATCGCGGAGTGCATCGCCCCTTCCGCAGCCAACCGAATGCCGAGACCATGAGCAAAGACGCACTGATCATCTTCGATACCACCCTGCGCGACGGCGAGCAGAGTCCCGGGGCCTCCATGACCCGCGAGGAGAAGCTGCGCATCGCGCATCTGCTGGAAAAACTCCGCGTGGACGTGATCGAGGCCGGCTTTCCGGCTGCCAGCATCGGAGACTTCGAGGCGGTACGCGCGGTGGCGCGCGCGGTGAAGGAAAGCCGCGTCTGCGGCCTCACCCGCGCACGGACACAGGACATCGACCGGGCCGCCGAGGCGCTGAAGGACGCGGTGGCCCCGCGCATCCACACCTTCATCGCGACCAGCCCGATCCACATGCAGCACAAGCTGCGCATGACCCCGGACCAGGTCGTCGAGAACGCGGTGACGGCGGTCCGGCACGCCCGTAAATACAGTGATGACGTCGAATTCTCGGCAGAGGATGCCGGCCGCTCCGAGATCGACTTTCTGTGCCGGGTGATCGAGGCGGCGATCGATGCCGGCGCCGGCACGATCAACATCCCGGATACGGTCGGCTACGCGATCCCGGAGGCCTTCGGGCACACGATCGCGACCCTGCGGGAGCGTATCCCGAATTCGGACCGCGCGGTGTTTTCGGTGCACTGCCACAACGACCTTGGCCTGGCCGTGGCCAATTCCCTGGCGGCGGTGCAGAACGGGGCGCGGCAGGTGGAGTGCACCATCAACGCCCTCGGCGAGCGAGCCGGCAACGCGTCGCTGGAGGAGATCGTGATGGCGGTGCGCACGCGTCAGGACATCTTCCCCGTGGAGACGCGCATCGACACCACACAGATCGTGCCCTGCTCCCGCCTGGTATCGAACGTCACCGGTTTTCCGGTGCAGCCGAACAAGGCCATCGTCGGCGCGAATGCCTTCGCCCACGAGTCCGGTATCCACCAGGACGGCGTGCTCAAGCACCGCGACACCTACGAGATCATGCGCGCCGAGGATGTGGGCTGGAGCGCCAACCGCATGATTCTCGGCAAGCACTCCGGGCGTAACGCGCTGCGTGCACGCCTGCGCGAACTCGGGGTCGAATTCGAGAGTGCGGAACAGCTCGACGAGGTCTTCGCGCGGTTCAAGGAGCTCGCGGACAAGAAGCACGAGATCTTCGACGAGGATCTGCAGGCCCTGGTCTCGGAGCTCGCGCCGGAGGCCTCCGACCGCTATCGCCTAAAGAGCCTGCGCGTGTGCTCGGAGACCGGCACCACGCCCCGCGCCGAGGTGCGGCTGGAGGCCGACGATCGTATTCTCAGCGGGGCCGCCGAGGGCGGCGGGCCGGTCGATGCCGCCTTCCAGGCGGTGGAGTCCATCGTGCAGAGCCGGACGGACCTGCTGCTCTACTCGGTGAACAACATCACCTCGGGGACCGACGCCCAGGGCGAGGTGACCGTCCGCCTGTCGCGCGGCGGTCGTATCGTGAACGGGCAGGGGGCGGACACCGACATCGTGATCGCCTCGGTCAAGGCCTACCTGAACGCGCTGAACCGGCTCATGGTGCCGCTGGAGCGGGCCCACCCGCAGCATGACGGCGTCTGAGGCCCCCCTGTGCCGCTGAGTACCCGCAAGCGCGAGGTGCTGCACCAGATCGGAATCCCGGTCTGGGTGCCGCGGCAGTCGGCGCTCGCGCAGCAACCGCCCATCGAGGACGCGATGGACGTCCCGGCAGCATTGCGGCAGGAACCGGCTGCCGGCGTGGCGGTTGCCCAGAGTCCGGTCGCAAACCTGGACTGGGCAGGTCTCGGGGCACGAGTCGCCTCCTGCACCGCATGTGCCGAACTCGCGCAGCGCCGCACGCAGACGGTCTTCGGGGTCGGGGACCCGAAGGCCAGCTGGCTCTTCATCGGCGAGGCCCCCGGCTCCGAGGAAGACCGCCGCGGCGAGCCCTTCGTGGGCCGTGCCGGCCGCCTGCTGGACAACATGCTCGCGGCCCTGGGCCTGCGGCGCGGAGAAGACGTCTACATCGCCAACGTTTTGAAATGCCGGCCGCCGGGAAACCGTGATCCCCTGCCGGCCGAGGCCGCTGCGTGCCGGGCGTTTCTGGACCGACAGATCGATCTGATCGAGCCCCGCGTCATCGTCGCGCTCGGCCGGGTCGCCGCACAGTCCCTGCTTCGCAGCGATGCGCCCCTGGGCCGACTCCGTGGGCGGGAGCACGGCTTCCGGGGCGTGCCGCTGGTGGTCACCTACCACCCGGCCTACCTGTTGCGTTCGCCGGCAGACAAGGCGAGGGCCTGGAGTGATCTGCTGTTCGCCCGTGCTCGGGCGCTCAGCGGCTGAGGCCAGCAGCGCGATGGAGAAACGGGTCGCATCGCAGGAGGGGGTATCCACAGGCGGTCGGAAGGCCATCGCGACATGAGTGCGTGCCTCGAACCCGAACCCACGCTGCGCCGCATGCGGCGGGACGATATCGAAGGCGTGATGCAGGTGGAACGCGGCGCCTATTCGTTTCCCTGGACCGCGGGCATCTTCCGCGACTGCATGCGGGTCGGCTATGGCTGCTGGGTATTGGAATGCGACCGGCACCTGGTGGGCCACTCGGTCATTTCCATTGCCGCCGGCGAGGCGCACCTGCTGAACCTCACCATTGACGCGGATCACCAGCGCCAGGGACTGGGACGCTTCCTGCTCCGGGGCATGGTCGCAAAGGCGCGCGACGAGGGGGTGGAGACCCTCTTCCTCGAGGCACGGCCCTCGAACCTCGCGGCGCTCGCCCTCTATCGTTCCGAGGGCTTCGCCCGGGTCGGCACCCGCCCCCGGTATTACCCCGGGGAGGACGAGCGCGAGGACGCCTGGGTCTTTTCCATCCGGCCCTGAAGATAAAGTTCTATATCACCCCCTTGAGGGGATAGGGTAGGAAGCGGCGCCGTCACTCCGGTCAGCCGGGCCCCCACCCTTCAGGCCCGCCTTTGCGGTCGAGGGCGGGGGGTACTATGATCTGTTGGGTCATCAACGCGTTGACGCTCTGACCTCGATCATCTTTGAAGAGGATGCCGGCATGACCAGGAATCTCCCCGTACTTTCCCCCGTGTTCGTGCTGCTTGCGTGCATGTTCGCCGTGCCCGCCATTGCCCAGGCGCCTTCGGGTGCTGAGCGGCAGCAGGAACTGCTTCGAATCTGGTACGAGATCCGGGAAGGGATCGCCGAAAGTGGGGACGTCGACGCCAAATACGACGTCGGCGTGGCCAATTTCATCGCACGCGGCACCCAGCAGGACAAGGACAGCGCTGCCACCTGGTTCCAGCGTGCGGCCGATCGGGGCCACGCAGGCGCCCACTATTACCTGGGATATATATATGCTGCCGGGGATGGCCGCGAGGCGGATCCAGTGAAGAGCCAGGAACATTACCTGCGTGCGGCGGAGCTCGGGCATGCCGATGCCCAGTATTTGATCGGCATCCGCTACGCGAACGGGGAGGGCCTGCGCCGCGACAGCGCGGAGGCCGCCAAGTGGATGTCCCGCGCCGCCGACAAGGGCGTCGCCGGCGCCCAGTACTACATGGGACAGCTTCGCGAGATGGGGCAGCCGGGGGAGGTGCGGCCGGATACGGCGGCCGCGGTGCGCCTGTACCGGGAGGCCGCCAACCAGGGTCACGTCCCGGCGCAGAACCGGCTCGGGGAGCTGTATCTTGGCGGTCGCGGGGGCATCAGGCGGGATCTGGAGGAGGCCTTCCTGTGGTTCAGCCTGGCTGAGAACCAGGATCGCGTCGACGAAATCAGCAGGCGCATGAGCCGCGGTCAGCTGGCGGCGGCAAATGATCGGCTTGAGGCGCACCTGGCCGAATTAAGCCCCTGAAGAGCCCCCCGGCGTGCTTGCGGCGCGTTTGCCTGCAAGGCACGCTCCTGCACGCCCGTGCCGCCCCCTGTAGGAGCGAGCCTGCTCGCGAACGCGCCGCAGGCGCGCCGAATGCCAAGAACCAACCCGACGCCCATTCGCGTGCGCGGCACGCTCCTGCACGCCCGTGCCGCCCCCTGTAGGAGCGAGCCTGCTCGCGAACGCGCCGCAGGCGCGCCGAACGCCGGAAAGAACCAACCCGACGCCCATTCGCGTGCAAGGCACGCTCCTACAGGGGGCGGGGCGAACGCCGTAGGAGACCCGCCCCCTGTCGCGTCGCCGGTCAGCCCGCCTCCGGTTCTCCGGGCTCGATGCGCAGCTGCGCGAGCGAGGCGCGGGCGGGCCCGCCGCCGATATCGGGGATGATAACCAGCTCAAGGACCGTCACATCCGGTATTCCCAGGTGGATGTCCTCGGTCTCGCGGCAGGCCCCCCCGGGACTGAAGTTCCACTGCTGGCGCACGGCCTCGCGAAAGCTGTGCCCGCCGTCCGGCGACCAGCGCAGCACGAACTGCTGGGTGCGTTCCAGCTCCGTCTCCTCGAAATGAAGCCGGACGCGCCGGATGCTCTGGGGCTCCGGAAACAGGAGGCGGATCGTCTGTTCCCCGGGACCGCCGGCCACCCAGCCCTCGGGAGCACCCGGGACCAGGGCGCGTTCGATCGGATGTTCGGTGTCTTCCGAGGTGATCTCCACCTCGGCCACCTGTTCGAGGTCCAGCCAGGGGCCGTCCCTTTCGTTGGCGTCCTGCCGGTCTGGCTCCAGGATTCGCTTGCGCATGTTCTCGCCCCTCCGGGATTGCTCGAACGGCCGGGGTCGGGATCCAACCCCGTGTCCGGCAGCGTGTGTTCGCGACCGCCACCGACGGCACGCTCCGCCCCGTCCACTCTACCCGGCATTTGTCCGGGTGTCCCGCAGGAAGCGTTTCGGTGGAGCCGGTGCGGCACTCCACGAGCCCTTGCCAGCGCCGGGGACAAGCGGCACTGCACCGGTCATTGCGGCGTGTGCAGCTCCTCGAACAACAGTCTCATCTCCAGGCGCTGAAGCGTACTGTGGAGCGCGTTCGACTCTTCGCTGAGATTCGTCATCAACTGTCGGATCCTGTCCCGCGATGCCTGCCGGCGCGTGGCGTCGAGCATCTCCGCACAGAGGTCGTGCATGCGCCGGTGCGGCCGGTCCAGGCGGTCGAAATCGGGGTCTCCGCTCAGGACCTGCCCGAGGCCGTGGTACCAGTCGCCGAGCGCGCACTCCTCGTGGTTCATGTGCAAATGGCGGGGAATGGAGCCCGGGGCATCCGGGTCTTCGAGATAGGCGAAGAGCATGTCCACCAGCAACTTGTATTGCCAGGCATGGGTCAACTGCGCCATGCGCAGCATTCCGATCGGTGAGCAGGGCCAGACCGGGTCACGCCGGCGAAAATCCAGGTAGTCCGGCAGGGGCAGCGCGGGGCTGATCCAGTAGCCCTGTGCCTCGGAGCAGCCATAGTGCAGCAGCATCCGGTAGGCCTGCTCGCTCTCCACGCCCTCCATCACGCTGCGGATCCCCAGCAGCTGCGCCATGGCGATGCTGGTGCGCACCATGGTCGCGGTCTTCGTGGAGGCGAGCATCCGCATCACGAATGACTGGTCCAGCTTCAGGACCGAGAACGGCAGTCGGCTCAGGGTCTCCAGCGAGGAGAACCCGGTGCCGTAGTCGTCCATTGCCAGGCTCACGCCCGCATCCATCAGCTCGGTCAGGCGCTGGACGATGACCTCCTGCCGAGAGACCGCTGTGCCCTCGGTGATCTCTATCTCGAGGTGCGGCCCGCGGATGCGGTTGCTTTCGATCGCCTCGCGCACCAGGTGGATGAGGCCGGGGTCGTCCAGCTCATTGGCCGAGATGTTGAACGCGAGCCTGTCCTCGCCCTGATCTGCATGGATGCGGGACAGGTCGTCGAGCAGGCGGGGAAACATGTGTCGCGTCACGTCCGCGACCATGCCGCGGGCCTCGGCCACCGGAATGAAGTCACCCGGAGGCACGAGGGCACCGTCGGGAAGCCGCCACCGGATCAGCGCCTCCGCGCCTTCCACCCGGCCGGTCAGAAAGGAGACCTTCGGCTGGTAGTGAAAGCTGAACTCGCCGCGCTGCATCGCGCGTCGCAGGTCTTCGGCAGTGAGATCCATGACGCCTCCTTGCAGCATCGTAGCCCAGATTGCGCGAGAACGAACGGGAGCAGGTCCTGCCTTTCGCACCTTCAGGCAGCCTTGCAGGTGGATCCCTACCGCCGCACACTCCGTGCCTGCCACACTCTCTCCCCGGGCGCTGTATTCTTCTCGCCATCGGGGTCCATGGATGAATCCTGACTCCTTGAAACGATCTCAGGGGCCTGCGGCGGCTTGGCCACCGTTGCCGACCGCATGCGGATGCAAGATGACAATGCCACACGACCACCAGACCACGAGAGAAGGGATCGCAGAGGCGAACAACCACCGATCGGGCACGGGCGAAGCTCCGTGGGCGGGTCTGTTCCGAGACACCTGGACCGATGCCCCGTCGGCCGGGCATTGGGCATCGCGGTCAGTCCTGAAGTCGGGGCGTGGGGATCCGCGTCGCCGGCGGATCGGTTTCCCGTGAAGCGATCAGGTCTGCTCCCGAGAGGCGAGGCCCTGCGCCGCGCAATCCGCTGGCTGTCCGAGGAGGGCCGCCATGATCACGCTGCGATCACGGAGGCCGCGCGGCGCTTCGACCTGTCTCCGGTCGACGAGGCCTTCCTGCGCCAGCACTTTCGGGAATAAATCTCACGAACTCTGCAAAAAGGCCACTGCCGGGGGCGCCGGCAGTGGCCTTCCTGGGTCACGATGCGGCGAGATGCGCGTTCAGGGCATCAGCACCGTGTCGATCACGTGGATCACGCCGTTGCTGGCCTCCAGGTCGACGGTGGCGATCTCGGCCCCGTTGATCCGTGGCTCGTCGTCTTCCATCGACACCTCCAGGGTCGTCCCGGCGAGGGTCTCCAGGGTCCCGGCTTCGAGGACCTCCTCGGCGGTCAGGCTTCCCGCAACGATGTGGTGCTGCAGCAGGCGCTGGAGATCCTCCAGGTTCTCGGGCTCCAGCAGTTCCTCGATCGTGCCCTCCGGCAGTTGCTCAAAGGCGGCGTCGGTGGGCGCGAAGATCGTGAACGGTCCCTCCACGGACAACGCATCCTTCAGACCGGCGGCCTCGGCTGCCGCAAGCAGGGTCTCGAACTCGCCCGAGCGCTGCGCGACGGTGGCGATGCAGGCGAAGCCCTCGGGGAACATCACCTGGTCCACCACGTGAATGACCCCATTGTCGGCACCAATGTCGGTCTGCACGACGCGCACCCCTCCGACGCGGACCTCGTCACCCTCCGCTTCGACGGTCAGGGGGGTGCCCGCGAGGCTCTCCAGCTCTCCGGCGTCGACGACGCCGGCGGCATCGATGCGGCCGGCCACCACGTGATGCTGCAGCAGGGAGGTCAGGGTTTCCTGATTTTCCGGCTGCATCAGGTTGTTCACCGCCGCCTCCGGAAGCTCCGCAAAGGCGGCATCAACCGGTGCGAAGACGGTGAACGGCCCGTTGCTGGCAAGCGCGTCGGCCAGGCCGCCGGCCTTCGCCGCGGCCAGCAGGGTGTCGAAGTCGCCCGCAGCCTGCGCAACCGCCACGATGGAGTTGTCATCTGCCCTAGCTTCTTCGGGCTTGCCATCTTTGCCGCCACCGTGTCCCTTGCGGGTGGCGCCGGCCTTGCCGTGGCCGTAGGCGGGCATGCCATGGTGCATCGGCCCGTAGGGACCCATGCCTCTCATCCCGCGGTGCGGCGGACCATAGAACCGCGGGGGTGGCAGCGGGCGGTAGTGACGCGGGTGCACCCGTGGACCATGCCGGTAGTGATGCCCGTGGCCGTAACCTGCCTTGCTTCCGTGGTGCTGCATGTCCTGCGCCGTGTGCTGACGGTCGGCGCTGCCGTGCATGCCTTGGTAGGCGAATGCAGGCGACGCGACGAGCGCGAACAGACTCGCCGCGAGGGCCATCCGGTACGACTGTTTCATTGGGGATACTCCGTGTCGGTTGGTTGGAACGAGATCCTCGGAATTGCCGCTGGTTGCGGCAATGGTCTTGGGAACCGGACATCGGCGGAGAGGTTCCCTGCCCGCTGGCTGAACAGGGTTTTATGAGTCGAGGGAGTTCGTGCATGCCACCGGGAGCGAGACCTGTCGCCATCCGGTCAGTCGGGCGCATGAGCGCTTGCCGGGGGAGGGGGATTTGTCATCGGCAGCGTGGCGCGGAGCGCGACGACCATCAGCGTGAACCCGGGTCCGGGTTCCCGGGACCCTTCACCGCGATCAGTTCCTGGATCTCGCCCTCGAAGCGAAACAAGCCGTGCGTTGTCCGCGACCAGGCGAGATCCTCCCAGGGCCGCCGGATCACGGGATCTCGCGTGCTGGCCACGTGCGGATTCTTCAGGCGGCGTCAGGTCCGGGCCTGGTCGGGGTGGCCCGTTCAGGCGAGCGTCTCGAGCACCGCGGCCGCCAGCGCCTCGCCGCTGTCGAAGGCGGCCTCCACGCGGGGGCCTCCGGCCCAGTCACCGCAGGCACCGATCCTGCGCGCCGGGTCCCAGAGGAAGGGGGTTCCCGCTGTCTGTTCCACCCGTGCGTACAGCCACCGATGCATCGAGCGGAATACCGGCCGGGCATCGCCGATGTGCGGGCGCAGCGCGCCCAGGAGGGCCTCTGCGGCGCTCTCCGGGTCGGCATCGATGTGCTGGCGCGACCAGTCGGGGTTCGCGTGCACCACCAGTGTCTCCAGGGAACCGGAGCGGCCGGGCTTGGTGCCGTTGCGCGCGATCCAGGCGACGGGACCTTCGGGAGGGGTCACTGCGTATTCTTGCACATCGGTGGTGTTCTCGAAGCCCAGCATCAGCGTCAGGCAAGGGGCATAGCGGACGCGTTCGAGCTCCGGAAACCGAACACCCACCGAGGCGACTAGCGGTATCACCTGGGGCGCCGGAATGGCCAGGAGCACTGCATCGAAGGACTCGCCGTCCCCGGGGTTGCCGGACCCGGGCTCCGTGGTCGGCCTCCAGTGACCGGGCTCGCCTTCGAGCCCCGTTGTCCGGCGGCCCCGGATCACGCGAAGCCCTTGCGCGAGCGACCAGGCTGGCGCCGTCATGCCAGGTGTGCCAACCCACCTTCCGGGCGTCCATTGCGCCACGGCTCCCTGCGCTTGCCACTCCGCCAACCGCGATCGAAGGCCCGTGCCCCGCGCCGTGAAGTACTGGGCCCCGTGATCGAACTGCAGTCCATCGACCCGGCGCGTCGCCATGCGCCCGCCGAGGCCCCGGCTCTTCTCGATGACCGTGCAGCCGATCCCGGTTTCCGCCAGCCGCCGCGCGGCGGCGAGTCCCGCCATGCCGGCGCCGACGATCGCGATCTTCGTCATGGGTCTTGCCTCCAGGCCGGCACCGCGTCGAGGGCGCATTCATGTTTCGGTGTTGCGGATTCGGCCCTGGCCGGCTCGCGTTTCGGCTGCAACGGGCACCAGGAGTTCCGTCGAACCCGTCCCCCGGGACCGGGAGCCGGGCCGGTTCGGTGACGGAATCGTTTATACTGCAGTCGTTTACGGAGGAGTCATGGACAACCAGCCCCCACAACGCCAGCGGAAGACACGGACCGGTTCCGGGGCCGCGCCGACCCCGACCAGGACGGAGTACATCTACCACTGGAATCGCATCGTCGCTGCGCTTGTTGTGCTGCTGTTGATGGTCGGCCTGCTTGGCTTCGGCCTCCATGCGTGGCTCTCGGACCCGGCGCCCGGGGACGCGGAACCCGAGTCGGTGGAGGTCCCGGAGCTGCCTTTGGAGGAGGCACCTGGATCGCCGGAGCAGGAGGTCGTGGAGCCTGCGCCGGAACCGGTGGCACCAGAGGCCGTTCAGGCACCGGCAGAGGAATCCCCGCCAGCAGAGCTCCCGGCGCGGGAGCCGTTCGTCCCGGAGAGCCCGAGGATGCCGGAGGGCGCGCCATCGGAGGCCTCGACGGTCTTTGTGCCGCCGGACACGCGCGTCAACCTGCGTGCCGATCCCTCCCTGTCCAGCCCGGTGCTGCGCATACTCGATCCCGGCACGGAGCTCGAGTTGCTCGAGATTGGCGAGGGCTTCTACCAGGTGCGCTCCGATGACGGCATTGTCGGCTGGGTGAGCCGGGAGTACTCAGCTGTCGCACCCTACCCCGTGTCGGAGCCCTGATCATCAGGCGGATTCCCCGGTCACGCTGCGCGCGCCACAACCGCCGAAGCAACCAGCGACGCCCGGCTCAGATGATCTCGTCCTCGTATTCCAGCGGTTCTTCCTCCCACTGGCTGGCAATGGCCTCGAGAGTGGTCTCCGCCCTCTCGAGCGAGGCGATCCCGGCGATGTGGAAGAGTGCATCACCTTCGTTGACGCTGGGGAATACGGTGCGGCCGACGATGATGCCTCCGGCGTCGGCGACCACGGGGACCTCGCTCTGACCGAAGGGGTCGGAGACGATCGCGAGGATCTCGCCTTCCTTGACCACGTCGCCTTCGGAGCGAAAACTGCGCAGAAGTCCCCCCTGCGCCGCCCGGACCCAGTGGCTTGAGCGGCACAGCAGCGGCCTGCGGCGGGGCTGACTGACGCCCTTCGCCGGGATCATGCCCTGGCTGTGCAGGATACGCAGAATGCCGAGCGTCCCGGCACGCACCGCCGTCTCGTCGAAGCGCAGCGCCTCCCCGGCCTCGTAGAGCAGGACGTCGACGCCGGCCTCTCTGGCCGCTCCGCGCATCGATCCATCGCGCAATTTCGACAGCAGGATCACCGGCGCGCCAAAGATGCGCGCCAGGCGCAGGGTTTCCGGTTGGTCCGGTGATACGCGGATCTGGGGGAGGTTGCTTCGGTGTACCGCGGCGGAGTGGAGGTCGATCCCCAGATCCGCGCGCATCACGATCTCGTTCAGGAAGAGGTGGGCCAGCCGCGAGGCCAGTGAACCGGTCCGGCTTCCGGGGAAGCACCGGTTGAGGTCGCGGCGGTCGGGCAGGTAGCGGGAGTGGTTCAGGAAACCGAAGGCGTTGACGATCGGCACCGCCACCAGCGTGCCCCGGAGGGATCGCAACGTCGAATGGCCGAGCAGACGCCGCACGATCTCGATGCCGATGATCTCGTCGCCGTGAATGCCCGCGCTGACGAAGACCACCGGCCCGGCGCGGCGTCCGTGGACCACATGCGCCGACATCGTCACCGGCGTGTGGTCGGACAGCACGCTGACCGGCAGGTCCACGGTGCGTCGCTTGCCGGGGGCGATGCGCTCCGTCCCGATCTCGAAATCGGCGCGGCGTGCCATCAGCCGCTCCCCTTGGTGCGGGTCTTGCCGGGCCTCGCGTTCTTCTCGATGTACTGGATGATCATCCCGGCGATGTCCTTGTCAGTGGCCTTCTCGACGCCCTCGAGGCCGGGAGAGGAGTTGATCTCCATCACCACCGGCCCGTGATTGGAACGCAGCATGTCGACACCGCAGACGTTCAGCCCCATGGACTTGGCCGCCCGGATTGCGGTCGAGCGTTCCTCGGGACTGATCCGGATCGTCTCGGCGCTGCCGCCCCGGTGCAGATTGGAGCGGAAGTCGCCAGCCGCACCGGTGCGTTTCATTGCCGCAACGACCCTGCCGCCGATCACGAAGGCGCGGATGTCACTGCCGCCGGCCTCCTTGATGAATTCCTGCACCAGGATATTGATGTTGGCGCCGCGGAAGGTCTCGATCACGGACTTGGCCGATCGGTCGGTGTCGGTCAGCATCACCCCGATGCCCTGGGTGCCCTCGAGGAGCTTGATCACCACGGGCGTGCCGCCGGCGAGCTTGATCACCTCCTCGGTGTGCTTCGGGTCGTGGGCGAAGGTCGTCACCGGCAGGCTGATCCCGTCGCGGGCGAGGAGCTGCATCGAGCGCAGCTTGTCGCGCGACCGTCCGATCGCGACGCTCTCGTTCACCGGGTACACCCCCATCATCTCGAATTGCCGCAACACGGCCAGGCCGTAGAAGGTGATGGATGCACCGATGCGCGGGATTACCGCGTCGTATACGGGCAGTCTTGCGCCGTTGTAGTAGATCTCGGGCCGGCGCGAGGCGATGTTCATGTAGCAGCGGGTGGTGTTGATGGTGTCGATCTGGTGGCCGCGTGCCTCCGCCGCCTCCTTGATGCGCTGGTGGGAATAGAGGTTTGGATTGCGTGCCAGCATTGCAATCTTCATCGGGATTCTCCTTTTTCGGGGGCGGTCAGCCACGAACGGGCGCCGTCGACCAGCAGGCCGTGCCGCCGGATGGCACTTCGGCCGATGATGATGGGAAACGCCATGTCGCTGCGGTCGGCAAGCGAGAGTTCGACGAGGAAACGGTGCCCCGCCAGGTGAATGCGCGTGCGGATGATGATGCGCTCCTCCGGAACCCCGCTGGTGTTGCGGATGCTCCGACGATCGTGCACCGGCCAGTGGCAGATTCCGACCTCGGTCATCCCCGGGTGACAGGGATGGAAGGCCACCCAGCGTTCGCTGTCCCGATCGTAGGGTTCGATGTTGTCGGCATGCAGGGCCGAGGTGCGCGCGCCGGTATCGATCTTCGCGCGAATCCGGAGCAGGCCGAGATCGGGCAACGAGACGATTTCCCGCCAGCCGATGACCGTCGGTTGGAGACCGCGTCTCTTCTTGCGGCCGGGTTTCACGTCAGCGGTCATGTCCCTGCACCACTCCTAACGATAAAGGCCCCCTCTCCCGCGTGCGGGGGAGGGCTGGGGTGCGGCCCCAGGCAGATGCGCCGGGCACTGGCCGCTTCAGCGGGACTTAAGGTACAGCAGTCGCCCGACAAAGGCCGCGCCGAGGATGATCCAGCCGATTGGATAGGGCAGGGCCCCGGCGAAGAACGCGGTCAGTGTGGCCACCAGCAGGGCGCCGATGATCAGGAGGGGAATGTCCATGTCCATGGGATCGATCGGCGGGGCGGACGTTCCCGGCAGCCCCGGTTCGGCTCGTCCTGCGCCGGATGGTGTATCCGGCGTGGAGCCGGTGTCCCTGGCCTTTCCTTGTCCGAGCGGTCTGCGGTCAGACGGAGTAGGCGAGGTACATGGCACCGACGATGGTCAGTGAGGCCATGCCCGATGCGACCAGAATTCTCATGTTCTTCTCCAGCGTGGATCGTGTCACGAGGGTTAATCTGCGTGCCGAAAACCCTAAGCACAAGCCGTTCCTACTTCATTCCAGTTTGGAGAAAGAGCGTTTAATTGACTGGTTTTAAGTTATTATTAGTTTTCTTGCGCACAGGTTTGACGGGGTACGAACGCCGCTCGCGCTTGGTGCGCCCGCACCCCGATGGCCGGCTTCCGTTCGCATTGCGTGCAATCAGCCCGTACCACCGCCGTCCGGACTGCCAGGGCGTTCGCCGCGATGAATCCCGAGTCGTTGTACCGTGCTGGAATCGGCACGAGCTAAAGCTGCAACCGGAGCAGGGGGATGCCCGCTCCGGTTTCCTCGGCCCACTAGTCCGCCGACAGTTCAATCACATCGATACCGAACAAGGTCGTCGTACCGCTGACCTCGTTTCCAACAGCCAGCATTGGTTTGCCATTGGGGCTGTCTTCGGCAGCGATAAAGGCAAGCCCTTCCGGCCCCAGGTCACCGGCCATACCCGCCTCAAGGTCGTCCTGAGAGACCGAGAAATCCCGATTGTTGAGGTACTGCACGAACTCGGGATTCTGGGGGTTGGTCACGTTGTAGACCATGATGCCGCCCACTCGCTCCAGGCCGATGAAGGCGAAGGTCTGGCCGTTGATGGTGCCGACGGTGACCGCCTCCGGTTCTGGACCCTTGTCGTCGGATCGGTTGTCGAACGAGTTCTCGTCGTTCTGGCCGTTGAAGTTGTCGGGGATCAGGCTGGCGGTGATGCGTTCAAACTCGCTGCCGCTGTCGAATACGCGCCTGCCATCTTCCGACCAGATGGAAAAGGATCGTGCGCCGTAGGCGAAGAGTTCGCTGTAGACGCAGGTGGTCTCTACATAGCTCCTGTCATACTCGCCGTCCACGAGATTAACGTTGGCCGGATCGGAGGGAGCACAGGAAGCGCCGAAACCCAGGGTCGAGGTGACGTTCAGCCGACCCAGGTTGCCGTCTTCCTGTAATTCGACGGCAGCCGGAAATGCCGTGGGGTCCAGCGTAAGGTCCTTGACTCGAAACTCCTCACTGAAGCCATCGTAATCCCGGGAATCGCCCTCGTTGGCGGTGATGTAGTAGGTCTTCCCGTTGAAGCCATAGCTGGTGATGGCATCCGGCTGGTACATGCCCTTGACCGGCCAGTTGCGGATATTGATGCCATCGTCACGGTTGCTGGCATCGAGTTCGTTGCCGATGAGGCTGTGATCCTTGAAACCAAGCGGAACGATGGCGGTAATATCACCGGCCTCGATATCCAGTTCGGCGACGGCGTTGTTTTCCTGCAGGGCGACCCAGGCCTTCTGGTCATCTATGGAGACCGCGATGTACTCGGGCTCCATATCCTGTGCCAGCGTTGCGCCGGGGCCAAACACCCGCAGGCCCTTTTCAACCAGATCCGCCTCCTGGCTGTTGAAGGCAGTGAAGTCCGCAGTGGCGACGGTCGCGGACGCCACACCGTTCGAGAGATCGATGATGCTGACAGAGCCTTCCGGATCCACCGTATACGCATCATTCGGTTCCCCTTCATTGGCCACCAGGAGTTTCCGCCCATCACGCGTGAAGGTCACCATATCGGGCAGGGCACCCACTTCGACCTCACCCACCTTGCTCAGGTCGGTGCTGTTGTAGAACACCACCTTGCCATTGTCCTGCTTGACCGCCGCTTCGATGGCGACAGCCACCAGGTCCCCGTAGACCGCCACACTGTTGGCAGTGGCCCCTTCGGCAGTGGCGTCGATGGTTCCCAGCTTCACTGGCTGTTCCGGGTTCTGGATGTCCAGGACATCCACGGTGGAATCATTGGCGTTGATCACAAACAACCGCTGGTTGGCCGGGTCATGGGCAACGATTTCGGCGGCGCTTTCATCGAAGATGCCGCTGGCATAGGTGCCAAGCGCGTTCAGTTCAATCAGGGTCTGACTGGTGCCCGGCGCACCGTCGTTACCGTCATCGCCATCGCAGGCGGCGAGCCCAAGGACGGAGGTAAGGACTGCTGCTGAAAGGAGGGTCTTCTGGAAGTTCATGCTTTCCTCTTCTTCTGTCGGTAGACGATTGTTACCGGCGTACTCTATGCAGAAGAAATGACAGAAATAGGTCATCTGGAGGTCAGAATTGTTTCGTTTGGCGGATTTGTGGCGGATTTGTGGGGTCGGACCAAGACAAGTCATTGCTGCAACGAGAAAAACATGCCCGGAATGGGCCGAATTCATGCCTTAAACCGCCATTTTTGAGGCCAAAAATGGCGGTTTAAGTGCAGGGACCAACAAGTGCTCCGGGCAACTCCCGGATGTGGATGAACGTCCGATGCAAGGGCCGGGGGAGGGCGTGGTCAAGACCGCGTTTTTGACCTCAAAATGGGCCGTTTAAGCCCTTTTTTCGGGTGTTTTTTTGCCATCTATTGCTATATAAATCAGTGGTTTGGGCTGGTCCGACCCCGCTGGATCGGTTCCAGGCCAGCCGTCACGTTGACCGAGAAGGCCCGTTCCAGCGCGTCCGGATCCAGCGATTCCAGGTGCTCGTAGGGCGAGCCGATTCCGGCGCAGTGAACCATGTAACGCAGGCCGCCGGACTGCCCTTCGAGGTGCGCCGCCAGCGCCTTTAGCAGCCCCATCCGCTTGTCGCGATGGGTGCGGTTGCCGACCAGCACGTACGCGCGCCCCTTCGCACGGCAATCCGCAGCGACCTCTTCCAGCCGCTCCATATCCCGGCCATTCAACACCACGCCATGCCGACGCGCGATCGCACGCGGGCGATGGCCGCGCCGATGCCGGAACTGGCACCGGAGACCAGGGCCCAGTCGGTGGTTCCATTGTTCATTGCAGTACCGGGGAGGCTGACACGGACCGACCGTCTGGCGCCGGCGTCAGTGCTCGTTGTCAGGGTGAGGGCCATGGGACACGACACGGTTCGCCATGCGACGTAAGGGCAATCTTGTCGGCATGACGGCCCGCGGGTCCCGGAGCCTCGGTCCGTGCCACCGCTTCAGGGTCAGAGGTACTTCAGCCGAGCCTGGATATCGTCTGCGCTCGAATGCACGTCCGTCAGTTCCGTGCCATCGGCAGCCGCGCCGACCACCACACCCTTCCCGGAGACCGGCACGACCTTGTCGATCTGGAAGCGCCCCGATGTCCCGCGCAGGAAGCACTCTTCATCGAAGAACAGCCGGTCCCCCTCGGGCCCGACCTCGTCCGACTCCAGGGTTTCGTAACCGATAAGCCGCGCAATGTCTTCTCGGACCTCGATTTCGACTTCTGAAATGGAGCGGGCTTCCGGATCGATCAGTAGAGCGCGCATCACATACCTCCGTTGACTCTCTTTCGCGCAAGGGACCATGCGGTGCGGCAACGGTTCAATTCCGGAACCGGAACCGCAACGCCCGGAACCCCGGTGTCTGCCTCAACAGAGGCCCCGGGGCAGGTGGTCCAGAACCTGTCGCCTCTTCGAGGGTTTTCAGTGACGCGGTTGGCGTTACTGTTCGCCATGGTGCGCTTCGTGATCCTCTGCCGCGTCGGGATCCGCAGATACTTCATCCCGAAGCTGCTCGCGCTGCTCCTCGGTCAGGAGGTCGTACATTGCATTCCGCATTCTTGCCCGCTTGGCCATCATTTCGAAGTGGATTTCAGTCATGCGACCGTGAATTTCATGGACGGTATCCGGATCCGGGCGCTCCTTCTGAGACTCGGCCTTCATGTCCTCCCTTACATTCTTCGGGTGCCCCATCCTCGCCATCTGGACCGGGCGGTGTGCTTGCATCAGTTCACGTAATGCGGCTGGCTGTTGGGCCGAAAGCATCTCCCGCATGGCTTGCATCATGTGCCTTCCGGGGCCCATACCCTTTCCGTGCCCCATCATGCCCTTGCCGTCTTCGCGGCCCATCAGCCCATGCCATTTTCGTCGCCCATCATCTTGCAATCAATGTCCTGGGCCATCGCCACGCCTGTACGGCCACCCAATGCGAAGGCCAGGGCCAGCGTGAACGGAACTGCGTTCATGCGAGTATTAACAGATGATCTCCTTTTACTGTCCGCAGAGTATTCAACTCGCTGAGGATGCGACCGGTATCATGAAACCGACCGGAATCGAAACACGACACGATGGCTGCACCAAGGCGTATCAATGCCTATTGGCCACCTTCGGTCGGTGCCTGCTCCTCATGAACTGTTGTTCCGATCCTGCAGATCCCGCTTGCGCCGTTCGAACTCGTCGTGTTCGATCTCGCCCCGGGCATATCGTTCTTCGAGGATTTCCAGGGCGCTCTTGTCTTTTGGCGAGGCCTGAGCGCCAGTATTCCTGCCGTCGAATCCGCGCAAGATGAAGGCGGCGGCAACGATCACCAGGACCAGGATCAAGATCCAAAACAGGATTCCAAAACCATGACCGAATCCACCACCATCCATCATAAAAAACCACCTCGCCTGAAAATTCAAAAAAGCAAACCTGATTATCACCAGTGCTTCGCAATTTGCAACGGGCCATCTCCTGATCACCGTAATCGCAAGGGGCGAAGCGACGTGGCGACCCCAACGGCGTGAGTCCTGCCGACGCCGGATGGATTATTCGCTGCGCTCATCCTGCGGACCAGCCTGCGGCTGTTCAATGCGCTACGCGCATTAGTGTCACGCTACGCTTGCAATGACCACCGGGGTGGAGCGATGCCGTGCTTCCTGCGGAGGTTCCTTGATAATCAGGAAGTTAAATTGCCCGTCCGTTGCAGCGTCAGGCCCTGGACGATCGATATTGGGAACTGCGTATTGGCTCGATTCCAAGGCCACGAACCCAAGGCTACCGGTCCAGCCCCAACAGGACCCTGTCCGGAGCCTTACACAGTGTCGTAATCCTCTGCAACGGCAACCCGGGCTGGACTCGGCGGCTGGCCGGGGTCGGACCAGGCCAAGTTGCTGTTTGAGGAGAAAAGCATTGCTCGAAGGGGACGGATGCACGCCTTGGAGGGGCATTTCTGGTGCGAAAAATGGCTCCCAGGAGCAGGTCCCGGGTTCGCCATTCCCACCCCTTGGGCCCAAGGGACAGTCCATCACGAGAAGTGTCGACCGAGTCGCTCAACGCCCCGTTTTCCGCGCGAAGAATGGCCGTTTAATGGCCCGCAGGGGGTGCCGAAGGGTCGTTATTCAAAGACGGATCAGGGGGTTGGCTTGGTCCGACCCCGTTGGGGACGCGCGAAACCGGGTTGGCGGGTCTGTGCGGAAAAGAGGGATAAAGCTGCTAGTCTAAGGTGTACACCTTTCCCCTGGCGGGGCCTGCACAGCCGACAGTCGCCCACCTGCGCCCTCAGCCACACTCCATCCGGAGGCTCCATGACGAAAACGAACGCCCTGATTCTGACCAGCCTGCTGGCCCTGTCTGCCGCCGCCCCTCTGCATGCCGATGATGCAACCACGAAGACCGTCGGCGAGCTTTACGAGGAACGGGCGGCGCTGGACGGCCAGCAGGTGATGGTGCACGGCGAAGTGGTAAAGGTGAATGCCGGCATCATGCAACGCAACTTCATCCACGTGCAGGACGGTTCCGGTGACGTCCTGCAGGAGACCAACAATCTGGTGGTTACCTCGCAGGACGGTGCGGCCGTCGGCGATAGCGTCAGTGTCACGGGTACCATGACCGTGGACCAGGACTTCGGCTTCGGCTACTTCTATCCCGTCCTGGTCGAAGAGGCCAGCGTAACCGTCGCCGAGTAGGGGGTCGGACCAGGCCAAGTGTCTGTTTTCTGTAGAAAAAACGGCCTACCGGGGGCGATTTTGGGCCTTAAACGGTCATTTTTGGTGCCAAAAATGGCGCGATAAGCGCAGTGATGGCGATCACCGGCCGTCTTCGCTGCGCAGGAATGCCCGCACTGCGGAATAGGAGTCACCTGTTTCGCGCAGCACCCCATTTTCAACCCCAAAAATGGCCTTCCAAGGCTTGAATCCGGGTGTCTGAACGCCTGTTTTATTCGATGAATCAGTCGGTTCGCTTGGTCCGACCCCACTGGCCATGATTCAGATCCCCGAGGAGGTTGCTGATGAACGATTCGAACCCGGCCATGGCCATCAGCCATCCGATCAGCGGTGGGGCCGTTGCCGCGGCGGTGTGGTTGGCGCTGCTGCTGTTGCTGCTTGCTCCGGGTCCTGCAACCAGCGACGTTGATCACTGGGTCATCGATCCCGAGCATTTCGCGGTGGCGTTTCTGGTGGATCACGCGGGCTATGCGGCCACGCTTGGGCTCTTCCTCGAGGCTGAGGGCGAATTCCGTTTCGACCCGGAGGATTACCGCCTGGAGAGTGGCTCCTTCGTGGTTCAGACCGGCAGCGTCTTCACCAATCACGACGAGCGCGACGAGCATCTGCGCAGCGAGGATTTTCTCGACGTCGCCAGGCATCCCGAGATGCGGTTCGAGGCCACGAGCTGGGAGCGGACCGGTGATGAAGTGGGCCGCCTGCACGGGCAGCTCGAACTCCTGGGCGAGCGCCGACCGCTGGTGCTGGAGACCCGAATCAACAAGGTGGAGCGGTACCCGATGCCGCTGGGCGGCATATTCGGCCGCCCATACGTCCTCGGGGCCTCGATGCGCGGTGCATTCAACCGCAGCGACTTCGGGATGACCTACGGGCTGCGTCCGCGCGAGTTCGTCGGTGACCGCGTGGAACTGATCATCGAGTTCGAGGCGCAGCGCCAATAGGCGAACCCCCGGCAATGAAAACGGGCCCCGAAGGGCCCGTCGTCTCCCGGGAGGTCCCGGGGTGGTGTGGCAACATGGCCTCTGAGGAACGCCGTCAGGCGGCATCGCGCCAGAGGTCCGCGACCTCGCTGCCAGCGGCGTTCCATGCCGCCATGCCGCCGACCACGTTGGTCACCCGCCGGTGCCCCAAGCGCTTGAGGATCGAGGCCGCCACGGTCGAGCGATAGCCCGTGCCGCAGATGACGGCGACCGGATCCTCCGGCCCGATCCCGGGCACACCCTCGCGGGTCTCGGAGACCGGGCGATGGATGGCCGCGTCATCGCGGTCCTCGTCGTATTCCGCCGAGGTGCGCACGTCGACCAGCTTGGCATCACCGCGGTGCACGGCCTCGCGAGCCTGATGGGCGTCGACTTGCCCCAGGGTCTCCAGCGGCAGTCCGGCCTCGGCCCAGACGGCCATCCCGCCGCGCACGTAGCCGTCGATGTAGTCGCGGCCGGTGCGGACCATGCCACGCACCGCCGCCTCGATCACCTCCGGATCGCCAGTGTCATCCACCAGGATCACCGGCTTGTCGTCCGGCGTGACCCAGCCGGCCCAGTTCGCGAAGGGCCCGCGAATGCCGATGCCCAGTGCGCCAGGCACGTGACCGCCGCCGAAGGCCAGCGGATCGCGCAGGTCGATCACGGTGACCTCGTCTGCCCGGACGCGCCGGGCCACATCGGCCGCCTCCAGCGGCACCAGCCCGGGCAGTGGGATCACGTCCTTCGGGCCCGCCGTGTTGATGCCCTTGTTGCGCGGGTAGAAGTCCGGGATCTCCGGCAGGCCGTGCAGCAGCTTCTCAACGAAGGCCTCCTCGCTCAGTTTCGGATCCAGGTAGGGATTGGTTCGGCGCTCGTAGCCGAGGGTGGAGACAGGCCTTCCGGACATGCCGGCGCCGCAGGCGGAACCGGCGCCGTGCCCCGGGTGGACCTCCGCACCGTCCGGCAGGTCCGCGAGCTTCTCACGCACGCTGCGAAACATCTGCCGCGCCAGATCGCGCTTGGTCTCTTCGCCCAGCAGATCCGGCCGGCCGAGCGAGCCGACGAACAGGAAATCACCGGTGACGAGGGCAACCGGCTCCGTCTGCGAGCGCCCTCCGTCGTAGACCACGAACATCAGATGTTCCGGTGTGTGGCCGGGTGTGTGCCGCGCCTCGATGCGCACATTGCCGATCTCGATCCGGTCGCCTTCGTGGATGTCCTCGTGCGGGAAACGGACCTCGAAATGCTCGCCCGCGTCATGACCCGACAGCATCAGCCGCGCCCCGGTCTTGTCCGCCAGCTCGCGGGCTCCGGAGGCGAAATCGGCATGGATGTGTGTGTCCATCACGTAGGCGATGCGGTAACCGTTGTCACGGGCATAATCCAGGTAGACATCCACGTCGCGCTGCGGGTCGATCACGGCAATCTCGCTGTTGCCCTGGCACCCGACGACGAAGGAATGCTGCGACAGCCCGGGATCTACGAAGCGTTCAAAGATCATGTTGCACCTCCTCTCGCTGCAGGGGTTTGCCTAAATCTTGACCAATTTGGTCAAGTATTCGGGAGAAAGTTCCCTTCCAACCCATTCGATAGATTTGCTCAATCGACTCGACCGTATTAGCCCGGCATCCGGCGCTGGCTGTCAGAGCTGCCGTCTGCTTGCGGACAAGGCTGCCAAGGGCCGGGGCGAGTGCCGGCGTGCCAGCGCCGTTCATCGGTTTCATGTCACTCCCGCTCGGGCGCGGGGCGCGCAGACATGACCGCAATCGGTCCGATGACGTATCGTTTGCCCCATGTCGATGCCGAGCCCGTCCGCCCCGTCGCTGTTGCTGTTCTCCGGCGGGATCGAGAGTGCTGCGTTGCTGTATCGGCTCCGGCAGCAGGCGGAACCCGTGCATGCCCTCTGGGTCGACTATGGCCAGCGCAACGCACGGCGCGAACGAGGGGCAGCAGAGAGTCTTGCCGAGGCCTGCGAGACGCCGTTGCATGCAATGGATCTTGCGGGACTGCGTGCCAACTTCACCCGCGCTTCCGAATGGGTGAGCCATGTCCCGTTGCCGCAGCGCAATCTGGCGGTGCTCGCCCTTGCCGTGAACCTCGCCCAGCATCTCGGTGCCCGGCGCGTCCTGCTTGCGTTGAATCGCGACGATCGAGGACATGGACCCGGGAGCCAGCCGGCCTTTCTGGAGGCCTTTACGAAGCTTGCGGGAACGCTCGTTCCGGGGCTGGAGGTCCTGGCGCCGCTGCACGACCTGGACAAGGCCGGGGTGATCCGCAGCGCTGAATCCACAGGCATCGACTGGAGCCGGACCTGGAGCTGCCTTCTCGATCGCCCCCTCCACTGTGGCCTCTGTCCGCAATGCGAGGCCCGACAGGCCGCCTTCGCCGCTGCCGGCATTCCCGATCCCACGAGCTACCTCAATCCCCGGTGACCTGACCGCGACCGGACCCCGGGGTAACGGGGCCGGCGGTGCGGGGATGGAGGCCGGTGCCCGATGGAGTGCTGCACCCCCACCCCAACCCTGCCTCACGGGCGGGGAGGAAGGATTGACATCTTTTCGGCGTGGCAAACCGCTTCATGAGCGTCAGGGTGTAAGAATTCGCAGGCCGTTGACCGGCTGCGCCAGCGCCTGCGTTTCACCGGCCCGTCTCGCCGCAACGTGGCCCCGGGGCGGTGCAACGCGTGCCGTCGGGCAGGGCGCAGGACCTCACCTCAAAACCCATACACAGACGGACGAGGAAGCACGTGCTGAAAACGACCGCCATCTGTTCAATCTTGTGCCTGTCCGCCACGCCGCTCCTGGTGGCCGCCGAGGCTGCCACGAGCCCCTGGTCGGGGGAGTTTGACTTCGGTGTGTCAGCCAAGACCGGCAACACCGAGTCGACGGACCTTTCTGCCAGACTGCGGGCCAGCTATGAGGTCAGGCGCTGGCATCATCGATTGCGGCTCGATGCGGTGCGCGAGACCGAGTCCAGCAGCACCACTGACGAGAGCTATCTGGCTCAGTTTCAGAGTGACTACGATCTGACCGAGCGCAGCTACCTGTTCGGGGTGGTCCGGGGCGAACGGGACCTGTTCAGCAGTTTCAGATACCAGACCAGCATCAGTGGTGGCTATGGATATCGGGCCTGGGTTTCCGAACGCGGTCACCTGGACCTTGAAGCCGGTCCCGGCGTGCGCTATTCGGAGCGGGACACAGGCGAGGAGGAGACGGAGTTCGTTGGCCGCCTCCGGGGGAAGCTCGAGGTCAGGCTCAGCCACAATGCCGACTTTAACCAGGAGGTGACCGTGATCACCGGCAGCAAGAACACGGAAACCGAATCCATTTCGTCGGTCACAGCCGGAATTACGGATGCCCTGGCGTTGAGGCTGAGCCTTGAGGTTGAACGCGCCAGCAAGGTGCCGGCCGGCACCAAGAAGACCGACACCACCACCACGGCCAGCGCGGTGTATCGGTTTTGACGGCAGGGCGTCCTGAAGGGTCTGATGCCATCGGGCGACCGCCAGCCTCGAGCAGGCATCCCGACGGCCGGGGCGCCCCCCTCTGTCCCAACAGGAAGATGTGATGCTGGAATATCATCTGGACGTCGAGCGTATCGACGAGCACGGCAGCCTGGCCAGTGTCGGGCCCGCCGAGGTCGTGCTGGATACGGACATGAACGGCCGTGACGATGCGTTGAGCCCGCCAGAACTCCTGCTGGCCGCGCTGGGTGCCTGCATGGTGCGCGCGATCCAGCGCGCGCAACCGAGGCTTCGGATCAACATCAGCACGATCTCGATCCATCTGCGCGCCTGGCGCCAGGACAGCCCACCGGCGGTCGCCACGGTCCACTACCGCATCGAGCTCGGCACCGATGCCGACGACGAGATGCTGGAGCTCCTGCACCGCAACGTGCAGAAGGGCACCATCTTCAATACTGTCGCGGCGGGCACCCGGATGCAGGGCGAGGTCGTCTCCTCCGGCTGACCGCCACGCACCGGATCAACCCCCCTCTACGATCGCGTGGCTGCCGCGCCCGATGTTCATGGAGATGGGTTTCGGCGCCGATAAAGGGCTCAGCAGCGCGGCACGGGCATCGTGCGGTGGAGGTCGCCGAAGTTGGACCAAGCCAACCCACTGGCCCCGGGGCGACGACGTCCGGGCACTGCGTCATCTGAAATCCGGGCTCGGATCAATGCGGCCTTACCGGTAAGCAGTCGTCTCCAGGGAATCCGGCTCCGCTCGGTTCGGGCGCTGAAGGCGCTCGGACACGGGAGAGTGTCGTTCTGACACTGCCACGTTGACTCATGTGTCGCTGTTATACGTTCATGGCGGCCTCTGACCGTCCTGGGAATACCGCGAGCCGGCCCATAAGTTGTTGTCGAATAAAGCATTTTAAATCCTAATATCCATCTGGCATACAGCATGCAGATGCAATGGAGCGATTTCACCAAGTGAAGGGGAGTAATTGATGACACGACGCAAAACCGCCTTGGCATGGGCCATCGCGTCCCTCGTTATGCTGGGGACCTCGGCTGCTGCTCAAGGCTTCGGCGATGATGCCGGTGATGCATCGCCGGAGGCCGGCATGGACACGCAGCCGCCGGAGCGTGACATGGATATGCCGCCATCACGGGAGGGTGGCATGGGCGCACCGCCACCGCCCGAGCGCGGCATGCGTGCGCCGCCATCATCCGAGCGTGGCATGGATATGCCGCCATCCGGGCGTGGCATGGGTACGCCGGG
>NZ_JAWLHP010000018.1:0-6013 GCF_041690275.1 Thioalkalivibrio sp. | reverse complement strand
ATCCGAGCGTGGCATGGGTATGCCGCCACGGGAGGGTGGCATGGGTGCGCCGCCGGCGGGGCGGGGAACGGACATGCCGGGGGACGACGGCATGAATGTCCCGCCGCGAGAGGGCCTGGGTACCCCTGGTCCGAATGACAGGCCCGGCGCCCCCCCGGCGAGGCCTTGATCTTGCCATGTGGGCCGTGTGCCGCCTGGAAGCGCCCAGGGACGCCCGGGCTCTCAGCAAAGCATCAGACATTCCCGACGCCTGCCCGGCAATGGCCTCGGCGCGCTTCGTGACGCCGCTGCTGGCCGGGTCTGGTCTGGTCCCAACAGGAGTTTCAAAATGCGATACATGAAGAAGACACTGGTTCTGCTCGCCGCAGCACCGCTCGCCGTGCTCGTTGGTTGCGCGGAAATGGAAGAGCCACCCCAACCGGCTGATGAACCCGGGATGGAACAGCAGCAACAGGACTGGCTCCCTCCGACGGAGGAAGCTCCACCGCCAGAGGGTGGTATGCGGAATCCGCCTGCGGAGGGCGAGGGCGGTATGGGGACTCCCCGGCCGCGGGAGGGCGACATGCCTGAGCCACCCGACGGCGAAGGTTCCATGGGATCAGAGTCGCCGGAGGGCGCATCCGGCGACCGTTAATCCCGGCGGCCGCAATGCCGGTCCGGCCGCGCGCTTGTTGTCTGGCGTGTGGTCGGCCGGCAGAGCACTCTCGCATCAATCCGCAATATGCAGGATCAGCCCCCGTGCACTGGCATCAGTGGCCCGAATCAGCACAGTGGCGCGGTCGTCTGGCGGCGCCTGGCTGTCCATTTCTCCGGTGCCGCTTCCGCGACAGGCCGAGGGCGGTCACTGTCCTCTGCCAGCCCCGGGTCTCTGAACGGTATGATCGCCGCGAGCAACGTGACCGGCGCGGCGAGGCCGGGCGTCTCCGACGTCCGACACCGCAATGCTCCGAGGGGTTGACCCTGGATCTCAGGAGTCGGTTGCGCGCATTCCCGGGGAATGGGGGAGAAGCAACTGAAAGCGTGTTCCGGATGGACTGCTGCTGCACAGAATGATGGCATCCATGTCATCCACCAGGCGCTTCACGATGTTCAAACCCAGGCCCTGATGCTCCAGGCCCTTGGTCGATTCCACGGGGGAGAAGAGTTTTTCCATGACCTCGGGTGGGAGCCCCGGTCCGTTGTCCTCGACGGTCAACTCGGTATAGCGATGACCGTTCACGTTCACCGGGTCTCTGGTTGCGACACGGATCCGACCACCATTTTTAATGGCTTCGGAAGCGTTCTTCAACAGATTTGTGAGAATCTGGCGAATGTGATCGGAGGGGTGGTTCGTCGGTGGAAGGTCAGGGGATAGTTCCACCTCGATGGCGAGATTTCGGGTCACACCGATCGAGGCCGCGAAGACGTCGGTGACCCGGCCGACCACCTCGTTGAGCGACTCGGGACCCCTCCGCGAAGCCTCGGGACCCTCGCGCATGCGCATCAGGATCCGGCCGACCCTTTCGATCTCTTCCCTGATGATCCCGATTTCGTGTTGCGCGTCATGGTGTTCGCCCAGCTTGAGCCCGAGCATCGCAAGGTAGTTCTGGATGATGCCCAGGGGATTGCCGGCCTCGTGAACCATTTCCCGGACGTGCTGTTCCGTATCCTTCGTCTCGGCAAAACCCGCCGGTGCATCCTGTTCGGCCACCGCTCTGACGATCTGCATCCCCAGGGCCTGCACGAACGCAGCCCTCTTTTCGATTCGTGAAAGCTGTCCGGGTGCAAGACCGAGAACCAGCACCCCGAGGTTCTTCTCGTGACTGGTCAATGGCTGGATCCAGAGTGTCTCTGCCGAACAGAGGCCGAAGATCTGCTGGTCGATGACCGAGAGCCCCGGTCGTTCTGCTGCGGTCACGGAAATCGGGTGGCGGTTCAGCAGGGCATCGGTCACGAGACTTCGCCCCCGCTCCAGCCGCAAAACGAAGGCGGGCTCTTCTGCCTCACCGGTCCAGGCACGGAGATAGGCTGCATCCTCGTCGATCAGGAACAGCAGGGACGTCTCCACTCCAAGCGTGAGAAACACGACCCTCTGCACGGTGGAGTGTTGTCGCTGCGGCCCAACCGGGGCAAATTCCTCTTTCACGTGTTCGAGTTGCTCCAGATCCTGGAGCCGTTCGCCCAGCATGCGTCGATCGTCGTCGATGTCCGCTCCGCCGCCGCCCTCGCATTTGTCGATGTGCAGGACGGCCGCAAGGTGGGCGATCTCGTCCCGGGCCTGGCGGTGCAACTCGCGGGTCAGTCCCTCGTTGAGTCCGAACAGCAGATCGGCCGTCTCCAGAGTCCGGTCGGAGACGGGATCGCTGGTCGCCATGGCGTAGGCGAGGTTGGTCAGCTTCACCAGGTGATGCGCGTCACGGATCCTGCGCGCCGGCTCCAGATGGTAACGAACGGCATCAACCAGGAATGGATCCAGTTCCCAGCCTTCCATCAGTGCGACGGCAGCGGCGACGTGTCTCGGCCCGGCCGGCGTCGCGGTATCGGTTGGACAGGTATCGGGTTCCTCGGGCACTCCGGCGAGCAGACGATCGTATTCTGACTCGACCGCGGTGAGACGGACCAGGCGTCCCACATCGGCGAACAACCCGGCAAGGTAGGCTTCGTGGGGGCGTGGGTAACCCGTGAGGATCGCCAGGGCCTTTCCGAGGCTGGCTGTGGTCAGTGCCGTCCGCCAGAGCCGGTTGAGGAAGCCCTGGCGGCGGGGGCTGAACTGTTCGAAAACCTGCTGCATGGCTGCCGTGATGACCACGGCCTTCACGGTTGGCTGCCCCAGGGCCCGGACGGCGTGTTCGACGGACTCGAAGCGCCTGGGCTTGCCGGGCTCCGAGCGAGCGGCCGCAATGACGCGGCCCGTCAGGCCGACATCCTGAAGAATGACGTTACTGAGGGTCCCCGGGTCGGCGCCTTCGTCCTGCAGCACATCGAGTATGCGTACCAGCACCCGAGGAAGACTTGGAAGTGCGTCCATGATCCCCCCTTGCGCGGGTGGCACTAGCCTTCAGCTTTCGTGGACATTGTTCGGGACGCCGCCATCGGCCGGTGCCTCTGGCGACTGACACTGGACATGGCGGCGCGCAGCCTGGAACGGTAGTCGTGAAGGACCGTGCTCAATGAAACCGCAGCATCCTTGGTGCAGCCCTGTCGGAAACCGCCATGACGATCCGGAAATGATCGCGAACAAGGAGTCAGGTTGTCTTCACGGTATGTCAATTAGCGCAGATCGAGATTCTCTTGGCAATATGCACAAAGATTAATGTGCGCGGTCTCCACGCCTTTCCGCCTTCAATTCGGGGCGCAAATCGGGGCGGGGTAGGCGGGGCATCCCGAGCGGGTGCGTTCACCCGCTCGCGTCGCGATCTCCGTGGTGCCAGACAAGGGACGGGCGTACGCCGCCCGCCCCGGCCATCACGATCGGCCGCCGCGAGGGCGGCCGCCGCCGCGGCCATTCCTCGGGCCGGGACGGCGGTCACCCGAACCAGCGGGACGCCTGTCGAAGCGGGATGCCCGCGACGGCGCCTGGGGAGGAGGCTTGCCGGAGGGCGCCGCGCCGGGCCGGGGCGCCTCGAAGCCCTCGGTCTGGACGCGCTCGATCGGGCGGCGGATCAGCCGCTCGATGCCAGACAGCAGCTTCATCTCCTCGGCATCGACCAGCGACAGTGCAGAGCCGGTGCTGCCCGCGCGGCCCGTGCGGCCGATCCGATGCACGTAGTCCTCGGGCACGTTGGGCAACTCGAAGTTCACCACCTGCGGCAACTGGCCGATGTCCAGGCCGCGGGCAGCGATGTCGGTCGCGACCAGCACGCCGATACGGCGGGTCTTGAACTGGTCCAGTGCCTTCGTGCGCGCCGCCTGGCTCTTGTTGCCGTGGATTGCGGCGGCGGAAATGCCGTCGCTGGAGAGCTTGTCCGCCAGCCGGTTGGCCCCGTGCTTGGTGCGGGTGAACACCAGCACCTGTTCCCAGCGGTGCTTTCGGATCAGGTGGCTGAGGAGATCCCGTTTCTGGTGGCTCTCCACCAGGTGCACGGTCTGTTCCACCAGCTCGGAGGCGGTGTTCCGTGCGGCCACTTCGACGCTCACCGGATTGCTGAGAATACCCGCGGACAGGCGGCGGATCTGGTCGGAGAAGGTCGCCGAGAACAGAAGATTCTGGCGCTTCGCCGGCAGAAGCTTGAGGATCCGCCGGATGTCGTGGATGAAGCCCATGTCCAGCATGCGGTCAGCTTCGTCGAGGACCAGGATCTCGACCCCGGAGAGGTCGACATTCCTCTGGCCCACGTGATCCAGCAGCCGGCCCGGCGTGGCGACGACGATGTCCATGCGGCCCCGCAGCGCCTGGGTCTGCGGATTGATGTTCACGCCGCCGAAGATGACGGTGGAGGGCAGGTCCAGGTACCGGCCGTAGCTCAGCACCGAGGCATGCACCTGCGCCGCGAGTTCGCGGGTCGGGGTGAGCACCAGGCAACGCGGGCGACCGGTGCCGGGCCTGTTCGCCGGGCGTGACGACAGCAGCTGCAGGATGGGCAGGACGAAGCCCGCGGTCTTGCCGGTGCCGGTCTGGGCAGCGGCCAGCAGGTCACGGCCGTTCAGGACCTCGGGAATGGCCTGGGACTGGATGGGAGTGGGCGCGTCGTAGCCGGCATCGGCGAGCGCACGCAACAGGGGATCGACCAGCCCGAGGCCGGCAAACTTGGAAACGAAAGACATGAACAACTCCAACGTCACCCAGCCGTTCCACTGGGGGAGCGGCGCCCATCGAGGCAGACGGAATCCGGGGGATCGGTGAGATCGGATGAACGGACGCTGACGGGCGGAGCGTTCGATGCAATGCAGCATACGGAAAATCAATCGGAAAAGAAACATGTTTCCGATAGTCTGTGATCTTCGCCGTTTGCACTGGCCCACGAAACACGGATACGCAAATGCCCCTGCATCAGGACATCCCCGTGAATCTGATCACCGGCTTTCTCGGAGTCGGCAAGACGACCGCCATCCGATATCTCCTGGGGCAGCGCCCCGAAGGCGCACACTGGGCCGTCCTGGTCAACGAGTTCGGGGAGATCGGCGTTGACGGCGGCCTGCTGGCCGACACCGGCGTGGCGCTGGAGGAGATCCCCGGCGGCTGTCTGTGCTGCGTGTCGGCCCAGATGTTCACCGTCGGGCTGAACCGGCTGATCCGCGCACAGCAGCCGGACCGCATCCTGATCGAGCCCACCGGTCTCGGGCATCCGGCGCAGATCATCCGCACCCTGACCGAACCCCCCTATGCCGGCGTGCTGGACCTGCGGGCGACGGTGACCCTGATGGACGCTCGTCACCTGGGGTCACTGCGGCACCGGGAACACCCGAACTGGCGGGATCAGATCGCGCTGGCCGACATCCTGGTCGCGAACAAGCTCGACCTGTATACAGAGGCGGACCGCGAGGCCCTCCACGACTTTGTGGCCGGCATGCCGAGCCCCCGCCCGCACGCGGTCGAGACCGCCGGGGGCAGGATGGAGCGGGAGTGGCTCGATCGCCCGCGCCTGGATCGTGGCGGTGCCCTTTTTCCCGAGGCCCGCGAGTTTCTGCAGACACAGGCAGTCGGGGCCCATGACCACGACCATGAGCACAAGCACGAGCATTCGCCTGACCCGAAAGCGGGCGACTGGGTAACCATCGATACCCGCGGCGAAGGCTATATCGGGCGCAGCTGGTGGCTTCCCGTGGACAGGAGCCTGGACCATGCCGCCTTGCGGCAACTGGTCGCCAAGTTTTCCGGCGAACGTCTCAAGGGGCTGGTCCATACCGACCGGGGCTGGCAGCAACTGAACCAGGTGGATGGTGTCGGCAAGATCGAGAACCTGCCGCAACCATCAGGGGCGATTCGTCCGCGGATCGAGGCAATCCTGCCTGAGGGAGAGGCGAACGCATTGCAGGCCTTCGATGCGGCCCTGCGCCGGATGGAGCGCACTGCCTGAGCCCGAGAGCCTGGCGG
>NZ_JAWLHP010000017.1:24256-50423 GCF_041690275.1 Thioalkalivibrio sp. | reverse complement strand
GGCGGGGCCTGTAGGAGCGGCTTCCAGCCGCGATGCGGCGTTGCTCTGGGTGCCTGGGGCCATCGCGGCCAGAGGCCGCTCCCACCAGGGCCGCTCCTACCAAGGCAGGGCTGTGGGAGGCCAGCCCCCTGGCAGACTTCCCCGACGCCGGATCGCCGAGACGGCTCGCCCTCCACGGGGGTCGGAGCGAACGCCGTAGGAGCGTGCCTCGCACGCGAATGGGCGTTGGGCGGGCCCCGGCGTTGGTCGCGCCTTCGGCGCGTTCGCGAGCAGGCTCGCTCCTACAGGAGGCCGGATGAATCGACCTTTCATCAGATATCCGCATAATCCGCGTAGGCGGCGTCGACCTCGTCCCGGAAACTGTCCGCGATGCGCTCGCGCTTCATCTTCAGGGTGGGGGTCAGCAGGCCATGGTCCACCGTCCACGGCTCGCGCAGCGGGATCAGGCGCCGGATCCGGGCGAAGCCGGGGAAGTCGTGGAGCTGGCGGTTGACTCGTGCGAGCAGGCTGCGTTCGACGAAGCGGCTGCGCAGATCCTCGCCGCTTGCCGGGTTGACGTCGAGTTGCGCGGCAAACTCGCGCCACGCCTCCGGATTCAGCACCACGAGGGCCGACAGGAAGGGTCGGCCCTCGCCCACGATCATGACCTGTTCGAACAGGCTGTCGAGCTGGATCGCCATCTCCATGTCGGCCGGCGGGAGCTTTTCGCCATTGCCGAGCACGATGATGTCCTTGATCCGCCCGGTGATGAAGATGTGGCCCTCTTCGTCGAAGCGCGCCTTGTCGCCAGTGCGCAGCCACCCGTCGTCGTCGATGGTCGCCTTCGTGGCCTCCTCGTCCTGCCAGTAGCCGAGCATCACCGAGGGGCTGCGGGTCAGCAGTTCGTCCTTCGGACCCACTCGAACATCCACTCCCGGCAGTGGCCGGCCGATCGAGGCGGGCAGATTGTCGGCCGGGCGGTTTGCGCTGACCACGGGGCTCGATTCGGTCAGACCATAGCCGTGGTAGACGGGCAGGCCGAGGCCGGTGAAGAAGCGCGCGATCGGAGGTGGCAGGGGCGCGCCTCCGCACACCGCGTACTGCATGCGGCCACCCAGCCGCGCCCGGACCTTGCGCGCCACCAGCCGGTCGAGCAGGGGCCATAGCAGCAGGCGTGGGGACCAGCCCGCGCGTCCCTGCGCGTGCTCGAAGCGGGCCCAGCCGGTATCGACGGTAAGCCGGAACAGGGCGCGGGCGAGGGCCGACTTCTGCTTCAGCCCGGCCTGGATCTTCGCGTACACGCTCTCGTAGATGCGGGGTACCGAGATCAGTACGGTGGGGCGGACCACGGTCAGATCCTCACCCAGCTGCGGGATCGAGCGGGCGAAGGCCACCTCTGCGCCAATCATCATCGGCAGGTAGCAGCCGGCGGTCCGCTCCAGCGTGTGCGACAGCGGCAGGAACGAGAGGAAGACGTCATCCTGGTTCAGGGGCCCGCACTGCGAGGCGGCATGGGCATTGAACAGGATGTTCCGGTGCGACAGCATCACACCCTTCGGCCGGCCGGTGGTGCCGGAGGTGTAGACGATGGTCGCCAGCGCATCCGGTTCGACGGATCGCGTGATCAGCTCGCCGTCCAGCCCGAACAGCCAGTCGGGGGCCATCTTCAGGCGTGGATCGCCGGGCAGGTCCTCGTCCTCGATGCTGTGCAGCGAGATGATGCTCTTCACCGTCGGCATCCGGTCCCGCGCCGGGGCCAGGCGGCGCCACTGGATCTTGCCCTCCACCAGCAGCAGCTTCACGCCGGCCTGTTCCAGGATATAGGCGATGTTGTCGGCGCGATCGTCGGTGTACAGCGGTATGGTGATCAGCCCGAGACCCAGCGCCGCCAGGTCGAAGGTCACCCACTCCCTGCAGTTGCGGAGCATCATTGCGACGCGGTCGCCCGGCTCGAGCCCCTCGCGCCGCAGCGCGAACTGCCACCGCCCGACCTCCGCCGCCATGTCGGCCCAGGTGCACCTGACCCAGTCCCCCCGGGCGTGGTCGTACTGCCGGTAGGCGGTCTTGGTGGGGTTCGCGCGCACGCGCTCGCGGAAGAGGCCGGCGAGGCTCTCGGCCGTTTCCGGGACGATCACGGACGTTGTCATGGTGCTCCTGAGACGACGCGGCGCCCGCGAGGGCGGTGTCCGGTTTTTACCGGTTGGCGCGTTGGAGCGCAAGCGTGGCCCTTTCCGGCGGATTGGGAGAGCCCTCCGCAAGCCCTCCGGGGACAGATTCATAAAGCTGTCCCCTTCCCCGGTCCCCCTTCCCCCGCCGAGGCGGGAGAGGGGTACGGCGTCCCTACAGCCCCAGCGGGTGGCGGACGGGAGCCACCGCGAGGGTGCCCTGAAACAGGGTCCAGCCCAGGAAGAAGATGACGGCGCCCCCGGCGATGCCGACGGCCGGGCCGGCATAGCGCAGCCCGCTCAGGGGCGTGGGCCGCAGCAGGCGGCGTGTCCAGTCGCGGGCCTGCACCGCCAGGATCGCCAGCACGGAGACGGTGATCGCGGTACCCAGCGACATCGCCAGCACGGCGGCCAAACCCGCCAGCCAGATGCCCAGCATGTACGAGACCGCCATCACCAGCACCGCCCCGGAACAGGGCCGGATGCCCACCGCGAACACGGTCGCGTACCACGGCCCGCCCTGGTTGGGGTTCACGTGATGCGGTGAACCGCAACCGCAGTCCGGCCCCTGTCCGTGGCCGCCGGGCGCGGGCCGGGGTCCGAGGATTGCGGGGGCATCGGCCTGGACGACCGGAGTGAGGGACCGGGCCGTGGGCACGGCGACGGCTTCCGCGGGGGCTGCGGATAAGCCTGGTCGCTCCCGGTGCAGCCGCCAGATCGACCGCAGGCCCCGCCAGACGAGCCACAGCCCCAGCAGCGCGACCAGCAGGAAGCTCGCGAGTTCGAGGGCCCGCACCTGTCCCATCGTGTCCCGGGCCAGCCACCCGAGCACGCCGATCAGGATCAGCACTGCGGCGATCGCGGTCACGCCCTGCATCAGCGAGGCCGCGGTCGACAGCCAGATGCCCCGTCCCAGGCTCTGCCGGTGGGTCAGCAGGTAGGTGCTGATCACCGCCTTGCCGTGACCGGGACCGGCCGCATGGAAGATGCCGTAGAGGAAGCTCGCGATGACCAGCACGGCGGCCGTCCGTGCGGTCGGTGCCTCGTCGAGCTCATGCAGGACCGTCGTCAACTGTCGGTGCAGGTTCCTCTGGGTCTGCAATATCCAGGCCGAGGCCCGGTCCATCAGGCCCGGCTCGGCGGCCTCGCTGGCGGGTGCCGGGGCAAAGGGGCTGGAGGCCGCCACCGTCGGGGCCAGCAGCAGGGCCAGCGCGGCCAGCAGCAACACGGAGCCCAGCAGGTTGAAGCGGCCCCGTGCCGGGGTTGTCCGCCGCGCTTGCAGGAGATCTCGCATGGGTGCCTCGATGCCTATGGTGGTGTGCATTCGACGGAGACGACCTCGGCGAAGGGTCTGCCGAGATCCTCGATGGGCGCCCGCTGGTTCCGATCAAGCGTGGCCGCATAGGCCACCAGCCGGGCCTCCGGTCGCGGGGACTCGATACGCGTACTGCAGCCACTGCCGCCGGCGAGATGGATCACGTCTTCCTCGTCGTGCAGGATCTCGATCCAGTAGGTCGGGTCGTACACGCGGTAGCTCAGCGGCTGTGTCGGATCCGGACGCGCCGCCTCCAGGGGGAGCTCGAACTGCAGGTGCAGCCGCCGCTGGCGCAGATTCAGGGAGCCATTGCGCGCCGGTGCCGGCTCAAGGCGCCGCCCACCCATCTCGATCTCCGTGAAGTAGCCATGTTCGCGCAGATTCGCGAGCATGCGTTCCGTCATCACCTGCAAGGCCGTGTCGAGGTCCAGGTCCGGCTGACCGGCAGCCAGGTCCTCCAGCAGCAGGTGGCTGTAGGTGGGGTCGAAGGCCCACTCCTGCCGCAAGGCCTTCAGGTCGCCCGCCTCGGTGAACAGCACGCTGACGCGCAGATCGATCCACGCATGCGGATGGGCGGTGAGTGTCCCGCAAAAGAGCAGCAGGACCGCGATCGGGAGGATGCGGTTCATGGGCCGTCGGTCGGGACCGTGTCCGCCCGTTGCCACCGCGTACCCTCCGGTGTGTCCTCCAGCAGGATCCCGGCCGCGGCCAGTTCGTCGCGGATCGCGTCGGAACGCTGGAAGTCGCGGGCCTTGCGGGCCGCCTGGCGCTCGGCGATGCGTGCCTCGATCCATTCCGCGGAGACCGCGTCCTCCGCCCCGGCCTGGAACCAGTCCACCGGGTCCTGCTGCAGCACGCCCAGCACCTCACCGGCTGCCAGCAGCTCCGCCTTGCGCGCTGCGGCCTCTTCCGGTGTATGCGCTGCGGCCAGCAGGTCGGCCAGTTGGTGCAGACCGGCGATCGCACCCGGCGTGTTGAGATCGTCGAGCAGCGCATCGAAGACCGCGCTGTCGCGCGCATCGGCCGTTCCGGCGGGTACGTCGGCATGTTCGCGCAGCACGCGGTAGAGGCTGTTCAGGCTGTTACGCGCCTGTTCCAGTCCGCGCTCGGAGAAGTTCAGCGGTGCGCGGTAGTGACGGGCCAGCAGGGCGAGCCTGAGCACCTCGCCCGGGTAGACCTCGAGCAGATCCCGAAGCAGCCGGAAGTTGCCCAGGGACTTGGACATCTTCTCGCCGTCCACCGTGACGTGGCCGTTGTGCACCCAGAAGCGGGCGTATTCCACGCCGTGTGCCGCGCAGCTCTGGGCGATCTCGTTCTCGTGATGCGGAAAGACCAGGTCGTGACCGCCGCCGTGGATGTCGATGGTGTCCCCGAGGTGGGCCTCGGTCATCGCCGAGCACTCGAGATGCCAGCCGGGCCGGCCCGGGCCCCAGGGACTGTCCCAGGCGGGTTCCCCGGGCCGTGACGGCTTCCACAGCACGAAGTCGGCGGGGTCGCGCTTGTAGTCCGCGACCTCGACCCGCGCCCCGGCCCGCATGTCGTCCAGGCTGCGCCGGGACAGACGGCCGTACCCGGGGAAGGAACGGACGTCGTAGAGCACGTGTCCGCCGGCGACATAGGCGTGGCCGCTGGCGATCAGGTGCTCGATCATCGCGATCATCTCGCCGACGTGGGCGGTGGCGCGCGGCTCCAGGGTGGGAGGCAGGGCGCCCAGGCGGGCGACATCCTCGTGGAAGGCCTCGGTGAAGCGCGCGGTCAGCGTGCCGATGTCCTCGTCGTTGGCGGCTGCGGCCTGGTTGATCTTGTCGTCCACGTCGGTGATGTTGCGGGCATAGACCACGTGTTCGGGTCCGTACAGCGCCCGCAGCACGCGGAACAGCACGTCGAACACGACCACCGGACGCCCGTTGCCGATGTGCACGTAGTTGTACACCGTGGGCCCGCAGACATACATGGTCACACGGCCCGGATCGGCCGGCGCAAAGGGCGCGGTTTCGCCTCCGAGGGTGTTGTGCAGGAGCAGCGTCTTCATTGCGGATCTTTCGGTGACCCGGCGTTGGCGCCGGATGCGCCGTGGCCGCCGTACAGGGTCTCGGGGTCGATCAGCGGGTTCGTGGTGATGACCACCTCGTCGCCGTCTACCCGCAGGAAGAAGCAGTTGGAGCGGCCGGTGTGGCAGGCCGGCCCGGTCTGGTCCACGCGCAGCAGCAGGGTGTCGCCATCGCAGTCGATGTACAGCCCCTTCAGCTGCTGCACCTGGCCCGAGCTCTCGCCCTTTCTCCAGAGACGGTTGCGGGAACGGGAGAAATAGCACACGCGCCCCGTCGCCAGGGTCTCGTTCAGGGCCTCCTCGTTCATCCAGGCCATCATCAGGACCTCTCCGGTGTCGTGCTGCTGGGCGATCGCCGGAATCAGTCCATCGGCGTTCAGCCGCAGCCCGGCAAGGATCTCCGAGCGCGAAAAACGGCTCCCTCGCGGCAGATTTTCGATATCCTTCAGCATTTGCAGGCCTCCTGTCCGGCTACTGGTTTCGGGCCGGGGCGCCGAATGTTACAGACTAACAATTCTACGGGCCCGGACGCCCCGGGTGCCCCGGCCGGATGGCGCAGCCGCAGTGTACTGCCTGTGCCGCGTCGAGGCATGTCGGGAGACGCCGGGGCGGTCCTCGCATTCTGCCCCGGGCGGCCGCGTCACGGGCATCCGGCAACCGGTCACGGAGTATTTGCATGTCTTCCAGCCCCATCCCCAGCCAGCTGCCGACTGCGCTGCGCAGCATCACCTATCACGGATTGGAGCCCGGTCCGGGTCTGATCGTGCTCGGCGCGGTGCACGGCAACGAGACCTGCGGCACCGGGGCCATTCTCCGCCTGGCCGGCGAGCTGGAACGCGACGAGCGGCAGCTGCTGCGGGGCACGCTGACCCTGGTACCGGTCACGAATCCGCTCGCCTTCCGGCGCGTTCAGCGCATGGGCGAGCGCAACCTGAACCGCAATTTCCGGATCACGGATGCGCCGCAGGACTTCGAGGACCGGCTGGCGAACCGCCTCTGTCCGCTGCTCGCGGCCCACGACGTGCTGCTCGACCTGCATTCCTTTCACACGCCCGGAGAGCCCTTCGTGATGCTCGGTCCGGAGAACAACGATCATGGTCTCGAGTCCTTTCATCGGGCACCGGAGGAGGAGGCATTGGTGCGCCGGCTGGGGCCGCGGCGGATCGTCGAGGGGTGGCTCGACACCTATGCGGTCGGCGTCGCGCGGCGGCTGCGCAATCCGAATGCGACGCTGCGCGCGCAGATGCTCAGCACGGATCCCAGCTACGGCATCGGCACCACCGAGTACATGCGCAGCCAGGGGGGCTATGGCGTCACGCTGGAGTGCGGTCAGCACGATGACCCGGAGGCGCCGGACGTCGCGTATCGGGCGATCCTGAACACGCTGTCCCACCTGGAGCTGATGCGACTGCCGCCGCCTCCGCCGCGCAACGACCTCGAGGTCCTGCGCCTGGTGGAGGTGGTCGACCGCGATGATCCCCTGGACGCCTTCTCCCGCCCCTGGCAGAGCTTTGACCGGATCCGCGCCGGCGAGGAGATCGGCGTGCGCGCGAACGGCGCGGTCGTGTCCTCGCCGGCGGACGGCTTCATCGTCTTTCCCAATCCCAATGCGCTGCCGGGAAACGAGTGGTTCTACCGGGCGGAGATCAGTTCCCGAAGCGTGGATGGCGTGAAATCGCGGGGGCTGCCATCCTGAGCGGGTGGATCACCCGGACCGGCGCCGTCCGGGATCATGCCCTCAGTCGTCGCACTGCGTGGTGACGAAGGCCTGTTCGACCGTGAAGTTGCCGACACCCTTGTAGTTCGTCATGGTCCAACCCTGTTCCTTCAGGTAGGCCGTCATCTCCTTGTTCATCTGCGGGTTGCCGCAGAGCATCACGCGGTCCAGTTCGGGGTCCGGGTCCGGCAGTTCGAGCATGCGCGAGAGCTCGCCGCTGCGGAAGAGGTCGGCCCCACGCCCGGTGATGTCGTGCGGTTCGCGCGTGACGGTAGGCACGTAACGCAGCCGCCCACCGGCCCGCGCCTCGATCTCCTCCCGATAGCTGAGCTCGGGGGCAGTGCGCACGCTATGCACCAGGATCACTGTCTCGAAACGCTCGAATATCGCCTCACCCCGGATCAGCGAGATGAAGGGTGCGATCCCCGTGCCGGTGGCCAGCAGGTAGAGGTTGCGGCCCGGCTGCACGTGTTCGAGCGTGAGCGAGCCGGTTACCTTGCTGTTGATCCAGATCGTGTCGCCCACGCTGGCCTGCGCGAGCTGGCTGGTGAGCGACCCGTCCGGCACGTGGATGCTGAGGAATTCCAGGTCCGGCTCGCCGGGGTCAGAGACGATCGAGTAGGCGCGCGGCACCAGCTTGCCGCCGCAACGCAGGCCGAGGGTCACGAACTGGCCGTTCTTGAACCGGAATCCCTCGGGCCGGGTGGCCTTGAAGCTGAAGGTCTTCGGGGACCAGCGCCGGATCGAGGTGATGCTCTGTTGGTTGTATGGCAAGACTTCCCTCCAATTTCGTGCCGGCGAACGTTAGCAGTTTTGTGCCAGGCGTTGCAGCAACGGGTTCCACCCGTGGGGATTTGACGGTCATACCGAGGGGAACGGCTTCGGGAGCAGAGGCGGCGGTTGTACCACCGAAGTGCCGTGGAATCCTGTCATGCGTTTTTCATCCGCGCGACATCGCCCGCTCACAACCACGAGACCCGGCGAAACCCGGGACGAAACCCGGGACGGATTTCTTTTCCGCGGAAACGGAAGGCCGGGCTCGGGCCTTCCCGCACCCAGCGGAACCGCCGATCGCAGCGAAGACGCGGGGTGCTGCAGGCCAGGGAGCCAATAGGTACTTGCCGCGGGTTGCGGAATCGGGACACCACGCCCACCTGAACTCCGGGTTCATGCAAGCGCGATACACCTTCGCGTCCGCTGCATCGGCTGTCCGTGACCGGGGCAGATCGGCTCCCTCCCGACCCGCTGCTGAGTTATCCTTGCGCCGGAGCATGATCCTGCCGACGACCCGATGACCAATGGCCGGACGCGGCGGATCACACGGGTTTCGCGGATCAGCGGCGGATCCGCGGCTTGTGCCCATGGTCTGGCACAGCCTTTACAAGTCACCGATGTTCGAACTGGATGAGCAAGAGATGGGCCGCTCTTTTCGCGACTGCGTGGAACACTTTCCGCTGTCGATCTTCGCGATGGTGATGGGAATCGCCGGCCTCGGCCTGGGGCTGCGCACCTGGGGCGAGTACGGGGCTCCGGCATGGCTTGGCGAGCCGGTGCTGATGTTCGCGTGGATGGTCTTCTTCCTGCTCGCGGTGCTGTTCATCTTCAAGGCGATCCGTTACCCGGCGGAGACGATCATCGACCTGCGCCACCCGGTGCGGCTGAACTACCTGGCCGCGATCTCGATCTCGATCGTGCTGATGAGCATGGTGCTGCAGCCGCACGAGCCGCTGCCGGCGAAGGGGGTCTTCGCGCTCGGAGCGAGCTTTCACCTGATCGTGACCATCCTGGTCGTGAATTTCTGGATGCACCACGCGCGCTTCGCGATCACTCAGGTGAATCCGGCCTGGTTCATTCCCGCAGTCGGGAACGTGCTGGTCGCGATACCGGCCGTCGCCTTCGGCTTTGGGGAGATCGGCTGGTTCTTCTTCAGTGCCGGCCTGCTGTTCTGGGCCATGCTGATGACCATCGTGTTCTACCGGATCCTGTTCCACGAGCCGCTGCCGGTGCGGGTGATTCCGACCCTGTTCATCCTGATCGCGCCGCCCGCAGTGGGCTTCATCGCCTACGTGGATCTCACCGGCGAGCTGGATTCCTTCGCGCGCATCCTGTTCTTCATCGCGCTGTTCCTGACCATCCTGCTGTTCACGCGCATCCGTGGTCAGGCGCAGATTCCGTTTTCGCTGGCAGCCTGGTCCTACACCTTCCCGCTGGCCGCGATGAGCATCGCGCTGATCGAGATGGCGCATCTCTCCGGTGTCCGGTTCTATTTCTGGACCGGGCTCGCGCTGCTGTTGTGCGTGGCGGTGCTGGTTCTTCTGTTCCTGGCGATGACCGTGCGTGCCGGTTTCCGCGGCAGCTTCTGCCGCGCGGAGGACCCCTGACGCCAGCGTTTCGCCGGCAGCGTGCCGTAGGGTGGGCCAAGCGCAGCGGGCCCACCATTCTGGCCGTGTCGCCGGCTGGTGGGCACACTTCGTCTTGCCCATCCTACGCCCTCATTTCATCGTCTCGGGTGGCGCCTATGCGCAATGGCGCGCGTGCAACCCCCGATTTCGCGTTTCTTTTTTACAACAAGTGTTGTATTTTAATCAAAAGTTCATCCAAACGTGACCTAGCCGTAACGTCTCTCCTCCAGTCTCTGTGCCCGATGTGACACACATCGATGGGTTTCCGCCCGACCACGTACAGACTGGAGAATCGAGAATGAACCGCAAGAAGATCCTGATCGGGATGATGGCCGCAGGCCTGACCATCCCCACCCTCGTCGCCGCCGACTGGACCATCTACGGCCGCGCCAACGTCTCCGCCGACTTCCTCGATGACGGCAACGACTTCAGCGAGCTCGACCTCGTGAGCCGATCCAGCCGCCTCGGCTTCAAGGGCGAGCGCGAGTGGAGCGACCAGCTCGTGGGCATCTTTCAGGTCGAGCAGCAGATCGACTTCGATTCCAGCGAAGGCGAGACCTTTACCACCCGGGATACCTTCGTCGGCTTCAAGGGTTCCGACTGGGGCATGTTGCGCGTCGGTCGATTCGACACGCCCTTCAAGCGGGCCCGCGGGGCGGTCAACTACTTCGGCGATCAGGTCGGCGACATCCGCAACATCCTGCGGACCGACCAGCACGGGAAATTTGACCAGCGGTTTCGCAACAGCATCCACTACCGCACGCCGAGCTTCGCTGGGGTGACCTGGGACGTGCAGTATTCCACCGATCGTGGTCAGCAGGACACGCGTGCTGACGCGGACGATGGGTTCAGCACCGCGCTCAACTTCAAGCAGGGTGGCTTCACCGGGGCCGTCGCCTATGAGCAGCAGAACAACGAGGCAACCGAGGATGTCGATGCCGTGCGTCTGGCGCTGGCATACAAGCTCACCCCGACCCTCGAGATCGGTGCCCTGTATCAGAATACGGAGGCCCCCGAAGGCGACGAGGCCGATGCCTACGGTGTCGCCGCCCAATACCAGTTCGCTCCGAACTGGTATGTCCGCGGTCAGGGCTTTGTTCTGGATTCCGATGCGGACGATTCCGACGCGACCCTGTTCGCCGTTGGAATCGAGCGTCGGATCGACAAGGATCTGCGCATCCGTGTCAACCTGGGTTCGATGGACAATGACGACAACTCGGCGCTGACGCCTTGGACTCAGGGCGGCGGTCCCGGCGAGGGCGATGCGACGGGCGAGACCGCAACAGCGCTACAGCTGGGGATCCGCTACGACTTCTAGACCTCCGGGAGATTCTTCCTCACCGAACGCCACAAGTCTCCCAGGACTTCGCATCGGTGTCTTACGGGCGCATCCGCGCCCGTTTTTTTATGCGTCCTTCCTGTGCGTCCTTCCTGACTGCCATGGCTTGCACGCAGGGCCCTACCAGCCGATGGCCTCCGGCAGCCATAACGCGATTCCGGGGAAGAGGATCAGCAGGGCCAGTGCGATCACCTGGATGATCACGAAGGGTATCGCCCCACGGTAGATCTCGGCGGTGCGGATCTCCGGTGGCGCGACGCCCTTCATGAAGATCAGGGACCAGCCGAAGGGCGGGGTGAGGAAGGAGGTCTGGAGGTTCATCGCAATCAGTATCGCGATCCAGACCAGGGAGAACTCCGGGTACCCGGCGAGGAAGGGCAGGAACAGCGGGACCGCGATGTAGGTGATCTGGATCCATTCGAGAAAGAAGCCGAGCAGGAAGATCAGCAGCAGCATGAACACCAGCGTGCCGTAGGCGCCGCCGGGCACCCAGTTGAACATGGCCTCGATCAGGAACTCGCCGTCGAGCCCGCGAAAGGCCAGCGCGAAGACCTGCGAGGCGATCAGCACGAAGAAGACCATCGCGGTGATGCGCACGCTGGAGAGCACCGCCTCCCGGAACACGGTCCAGCCGAGCCGGCGCATGATGGCCGCCACCACCACCGCGCCGACCGCACCGACGGCGGCGGCCTCGGTGGGGGCCGCGATCCCGGCGATGATCGATCCGAGTACCGCGAAGACCAGGAGGGCGGGAGGCAGTACCGCGGTGAACAGGTCCTTCACGATCTGGGCCTTGCTCATCCGTGCGCGCTCGATGGCATCGATCGCGGGCACGTCAGCGCTGTAGAACCATGCCAGCGTGAGCAGATACAGCACGTACAGGCCGGCCAGCATCAGGCCGGGAACCAGCGCGGCCGCGAACAGGCTGCCGACGGAGAGATTCATGGTGTCGGCCAGCACCAGCAGCACCAGGCTCGGCGGGATGATCTGTCCCAGGGTGCCCGAGGCGCAGATCGTGCCGCAGGCAACCGTGCGCTTGTAGCCGCGCCGCAGCAGCGTGGGCAGGGCGATCAGCGTCAGCGTGACGATGGCCGCGCCGACGATCCCGGTGGCGGCGCCGAGCAGCACCCCGACGGCGATCACCGCGAGCGCCATGCCCCCGGGCAGGGCCCCGCTGACATAGCCGATCACCTCCAGCATCCGTTCCGCGACCCGGGTCTTGTCCAGCATCACGCCCATGAACACAAACAGCGGGATCGCCAGCAGGGTGTAGTTGCTGATGGTGCCGTAGATGCGGGAAGGCAACAGTTCGAACAGCCAGCCGTCGAAGCCGATGAAACCGAACAGGAAGCCCACCGCAGCGATCGCGAAGGCGACGGGCATGCCCGTGAGCACCAGCACGAAGAACGCGATAACCATCATCAGGGCGAAGTATTCGAGTGGCACGGATCAGGACCCCGCAAGCGGAGCGCGGCGTGGGCGCCGGTAGTGGAAGAAGAGGCGGCGGCTGCCCGCCAGCAGTTGCCGCAGCGCCTCAAGCAGCACCAGGGCGAAGCCGACGAGAATCATCCCCTTCGGCAGGAACAGCCAGGGCATGCCGCCGGCGTTCGGGGAGCCCTCGCCGCGAACGTAGGCGGTGGAGACGTAGGGCCAGGCGTAGTACAGGATCAGGAACGATGCCGGGATCGCGACCAGGAGCATGGTGATCACATCCAGCCAGAGCCTGCCGGTGCGGTTCAGACGACTGGAGAACACGTCGATGCGCACGTGGTCGTTGTGGCGCATCGCATAGGCGAACCCGGTCATCACCGTGAAGGCCAGCAGGTAGAGCTCCAGCTCCTGCAGCCAGACCGCGCCGGTACCGAACAGGTAGCGGGCCGACATGTTGCCGAAGACCAGCAGGATCATCAGCACCATGCCGATGGCCGATGCCTGGCCCGAGATGCGGGTCAGCCCGCGCAGCAATCGCTCCAGCCTCAGCACCATCCTGACGATCATGGTGATACGCGCGACCCCTGAAGATGGAAAGCCGCGCCACGGAAGAACACGGAAACACACGGAAACGACCTCGAGTCTCCCTGCTTTTCCGTGATGTCCGTGTTCTTCCGTGGTTCAATCTTCACGTTGACTCTCGTGGCACTCAGCGCTGCCGGGGACAGATTTGCAAATCTGTCCCCGGTCTCCGGTCCCCAAACCCCCTGACCTGCGGTCCTCAGCTCAGGATCGCCCGCCCCAGATCCCGGATCTGGGTCTGGAAGGCGGTCTCGGAGTTCTGCTGCCAGCGGTCGTGACGGGCCTTGAACCGGAAGTAGCTCTCGTGGACCCGGCGGATCAGGGGATCCTTCGCCGCGTTCTCGCTGAGGATGTCCTTTGTAGCCTCGAGCAGGGCCTCGATCACGTCGTCCGGCAGCGGGCCGAAGTCGACCCCGTGGTTGTTGATCAGGTCGTCCAGCGCGTCGGCATTGCGGGCCTCCAGCCACACGTGCGAGGTGATGTTGCAGGCCGCGGCCGCGTTGCGCATGATCGCCTGCAGGTCCTTCGGCAGCGAATCCCAGGCGCGGCGGTTGACGACCACCTCCGTGCTGGTTGCGGGCTCGTGCCAGCCCGAGGAGTAGTAGTGCTTCGCGGCGTTGTGCAGGCCCAGCGCGCGGTCGGAGTAGGGGCCCACCCACTCGGCGGCGTCGATCGCGCCGCGCTCCAGCGCGGCGAACAGCTCGCCGCCCGGCAGGAGCCGCGCGTTCGCGCCGATCGCATTGTAGATGTCCCCGGCAAGACCGGGCATCCGGATGTTCAGTCCGTTGAAGTCACTCAGGCCCTCCACCGGCTCGCGGAACCAGCCGACAGGCTGGACACCGGTGCATCCGACCACCAGTGGCACCAGGTCGAAGGGCTCGTAGACCTCCTCGTAGAGCTCGTAGCCGCCCCCCTCGTTCAGCCAGGCGTTGTGGCCCTGGAAGGTCATGCCGAAGGGTACCGTGGTGAAGTACTGCGCGGCGAAGGACTTGCCCGCCCAGTAGTAGGCGCAGCCGTGATTCAGCTGTACCTGCCTGCCCGCCGAGGCGGCGTCGAAGCCCTCGAACGCGGGCACCAGCTCGTTCGCCGCGTACACGCGGATGCTGATGCGGCCGTCGGACATCTCCTCCACCCGTCTGGCGAAGTCCGTCGCGCTCCCGGGGCCGGTCTGGAAGAACGGCAGGCCGGAGGGCCAGGTCGTGGTCATGCGCCAGTTGAATCGCTCCTGTGCCTTGAGGACCGCCGGGGCGGCGGCGATACCGGCTCCGGCAGCCGCGGCGGGACCGAATTTCAGGAAATCACGACGCTTCATGCTCATTTCTGGTCTCTCCTCCACTAGATTATCCGGGCGGTATCGCGCCCCTTATTGATCAGGCTGGCTGCTTCCCGCAAAGGCCCGGTGTCGGGGGGCAACGCGGGCAACAGATCCGGACCGACCCTGCGGCATGCGCACCCAGCGTCAATGGACACCGGTCGCACATGCGGAACCGCACTCCGAAAGTCTAGCCCCAGCCACGGGGAAATGACACGCCACGCACGTAGCCGACAGACAGACTGTCAAATCCATGTAACATCGCTGTTATCTAATACCGGCAATGACACGAGCGGAAACCCCTGATGAGCCTTCATATCCTCCTGGTCGAGGATGACGCGGCGGTTCGCGAGGTGCTCGCCCTGCCGCTTCAAAAGGCCGGCTTCACCGTCTCCGAGGCGGCCGATGTGCGGCAGGCCCGCGAGTCGATGCTGGTACGCGAGCCCGACCTGGTCCTGCTCGACTGGATGCTGCCGGATGTCAGCGGCGTCGAGTGGGCCCGCACCCTGAAGGAGGCCCCGCACACGCGGGAGCTGCCGATCATCATGCTGACGGCCCGGGGCGAGGAGGAGGACCGGGTCCGCGGCCTCGACGTCGGGGCCGACGACTACGTGACCAAGCCGTTCTCCCCGCGCGAACTGATCGCCCGGATCCGCGCGGTGCTCAGACGCACCACGCCGACCAGCAGCGATGAACCGGTCGAGGTGGCGGGCCTGCGGCTGGATCCGGTCAGTCACCGCGTGAGCGCAAGCGGCAGAACCGTGGAGATGGGGCCGACGGAGTACCGTCTCCTGCATTTCTTCATGACCCACGAGGACCGGGTATTCTCCCGTGGCCAGTTGCTCGATAATGTATGGGGCACCAACGTCTACGTGGAAGAGCGAACGGTCGATGTGCACATTCGCCGACTCCGGCTGGCCCTCGCGGAGTCCGGTCATGACACCCTCGTCCAGACGATCCGCGGTGCCGGCTACCGGTTCTCCAGGCAGAACTGAGGTCGGGGGCGGCCGGGACAGTCGCGTGGGAATGATGAAGGGACTGATAAAGCGATAAAGGGGACAGACTTATAAATCTGTCCCCTTTATCATTCTTTATCATTAAGCTGTTATCCGTATGTCATTTACCCTTCCGATCCGCCGCTGATGGCCATAAGACCTGAGAATCCCTGGCCGATGGTGTACACCCGGGTTGCCCTGGCGCTGCTCGGGATGCTGGTGCTGGGCCTGCTCACGGGGCAGTGGCTGCTGGTCTTCCTGCTGGGCGCGCTGGCCGCCCTGGTATGGGACTGGATCAATCTCCGGCGTCTTGAGCGCTGGTTGCGCTTGGGCCGCAAGCTCGATCCGCCGAAATCCGTCGGCTTCTGGGGGGATATCTTTGACGGGCTTTACCGCATGCGCAAACGCAGCCGGGAACGGGACCGGCGACGCCGCAAGCTGGTGCGCAACTACCGCGATTCGATCAAGGCGATGCCCGATGCCACCGTGGTGCTGTCCGAGGACTATCGAATCGAGTGGTGCAACCAGGCGGCGCTGGATCTCCTGGGACTGCGTTGGCCACGCGACGAGGGACAGCGTATCAGCAACATCGTGCGTCACCCCGATTTCGTGACCTTCGTTTCCTGGCACGGACGCGAGGCGAGGACCGTTTCCCTGCCGTCACCCGTGGATGCCCGGCTCTGGCTGGAGGTTCGGCTGGTGCCCCATGCGAAAAAGCGCTACCTGCTGCTTGCCCGCGACATCACCGCGTTCCGCCGTCTCGAGACCATGCGCAGCGACTTCGTCGCCAATGTCTCGCACGAACTGCGAACGCCGTTGACGGTGATCTACGGCGTCAGCGAGACGCTGGGCCACGAACTGGGCGAAGATCCGGAATATGCGCGCTCCGTGGAACTCCTGCAGGAGCAGGCGGAACGCATGAAGATCCTCGTGGACGACCTGCTGCTGCTGGCTCGGCTCGAGACCGGTGGCAAACCGGGACACGGTGACTGGGTCGACGTGCCGGAGCTTCTTTCCGGGCTGATCGAGGAGGGACGTCTGCTCTCCGGCGCGCGGCGCCACCGGATCACGCTGGAGGCCGAGCCCGACCTGATGATACTCGGCAACGAAAAGGAATTGCGAAGCGCCTTCGCGAACCTGCTGGCGAACGCGATCAACTACACCCCGGACGGGGGCGAGGTCGATCTGCGCTGGTGGGCCGATGCGTCGGGTGCCCGGCTGCAGGTAAGCGACACCGGGATCGGGATCGAGGCTCAGCACATCGAGCGGCTGACCGAGCGCTTCTATCGCGTCGACACGGGCCGGTCAAAGAGCCGCGGTGGCACCGGCCTCGGGCTCGCGATCGTGAAGCACGTACTGATGCGCCACAGCGCCCGGCTGAGCATCGACAGCGAGCCGGGCAGGGGCAGCATCTTCACCTGTTCGTTTCCGCCGGGGATCCTGCGCCGTTCCGGTGTGGACCGACATCGCGCGACTGCGTGATCCGGACCCGATTGTGGTCGAACCCTGTCTTGCCGGTCTGTCCCGGCCCAGTCCGGAGAGGGTGAGGAGCCCTGCGCGCGTGATGTCGATCGCGTTGATTCACTGAATGGAAGATTGAGCCATGTGCAATTCTGTCGGTTCCCGGGCCAGCAGGCCTGATGAGGTCTCCGGGATGTTTCCTCTGGTCATGCTGTTGTGGGCCCTGCTGGCCGGTCCCCTGCTGGCCGATTCCGACCTGCCGGGCGCTTCGGCGACACCGGAAGCGCGCGCGCATGCCTACATGGCGCTCGATCCCCCTGACTGGGATTCCGCACGTGCCGCCTTCGAGGAGGCCGCGCAGGCGGGGTCGTCGACGGCGATGGGTCATCTCGGCTGGATGTACGAGGAGGGGCACGGCGTCGAGCCTGACGCCAGTGAGGCCGTGCGCTGGTACGGCCGGGCCGCGCGCGCCGGTGCGCACGAGCTCGCGATGAAGGTCGGCTGGATGCACCTGTCCGGCGATGGCGTGCCCCGCGATCGCGAGCAGGCGGAACACTGGTTCCGACGCGCCATCGATGCCGGGCATGCACCGGCGAAGATCGCCTGGGCCTCGGTGCTGATCGCCGATGCCCTGGGCGGCCGCAATACGGAACATGTGTTCGAGGCCCGCTCCCTGCTGGAGGAGGCCCTGGAGCAGGGCGCGGTGCTGGCGTCCTATTTCCTGGCCCGTCTCTATATCGAGGGGATTGGCGACCATCCGGTCGAAGACGGAATGGCGGCCCACTACACCCGGATCGGCGCCGAGAGTGGTCATCCCCAGATGCAGGGCTGGCTAGGCTTGATGTACTACGAAGGCCGGGGCGTCGATGCGGATCCAGTGGCGGCGGCCAAGTGGGCCAATCTTGCGGCCTCTGAAGGCGACTCACTCGGCAACGAGCTCCGGCTGGCCCTCGACGAGCAGCTTGAGCCGGAGCAGATTGATGAAGCGCGCCGCCGCGCAGTGGAATGGGCGCTCGCCCGGCCCTGAGGACGAAGCCGATGCTGAGGGTGATCCTGTTCAGCCTGTTCGCCCTGGTCGTGGTCGCGCTGGGGGCACGCTCCTGCGGCCTCACGCCGGAACAGGTCGAGGACCGTATCCTGCTCGCCGAGCTGAACGCGGAGGAGGGCAGGGCCTATCGCACCGCAAACGGTCGAAGGCCCGGTGTCGTGACCCTCGGGAACGGCTTGCAGGTCGAGGTGCTGGACGAGGGCGCTGGTGCCGTGCCCGAAGAGGAGAGCTGGGTGCAGGTGCACTACCGCGGCTGGCACATCGATGGCCGCGAGTTCGAGAATTCCCGGCGCAGGGGCGAGCCGGCCACGATACCGGTTGAGCGTACGATACCCGGCTGGCGCCAGGCACTGGTGGCGACACCGGTCGGCACCAGGCTGCGGTTGGTACTGCCTCCGGAACTGGCCTACGGGCGCGCCGGCGCCGGCAGGATCGGTCCGGAAGAGACGCTGATCTTCGAGCTGGCATTGCTCGCGATCGTCGAGCCTCGGGAGGAAGTGGAGCCCGAGGAATGGGAACGGCCGGTTCCGGGGCTGCAATGACTGCGCCAGGCCGAGGATGAGACCGTGACCGGCAGCGGCCTGTCGCTCTGGGTGGCCCTGGGTACGGCCCTGGCGGCGGTTCTGCTCGCGTCCATGGTGCTGATCCTGCCCTGGCTGCGGCTGCGCCGGATTCGCCTGCAGATCGAGGGCCGCTACCTGGAGGCGGTTGCGGATTTTCATGCGCAGAAGGCGCCGCCAACGGCCGCCCGGGTGATCGCGCAGATTTCCGGTGAGTCGGCCCGGCGTCTGCTACGGGGCATGACTGTCGACCGTCAACCCGCGGGCCCGGCTTGCTGGCCTGCACGGGGCTGGCTGCGCTACGACCAGGATCAGCGGGAGCGGCCGGTGGTGGCCGACACCTTCAGCATCCCCGGCGTCTGGTGGGCCCAGATCCGGCGGGTGCGGCTCCGGTACCTCGGCTGGATCGACGAGATGCATGAGGTCGAGGAAGGATCCGTCTCGAGCGGATACTGGTGGCTGGGCGTGTGGCGGATTCACCACCCCGCGGCTCGATCCTCCGAACTCGCACTCAGGGCTCAGGCGCTCGGCGAAGCGGTGTTGACGCCCTGGGTCTGGTTCGCCGGGCAGGGAATCGAATGGGAGGATCTGGACGACGGGCGCACCCGGGTGGGGCGGATCCGCCCCGGAGGGCTCGGCATCAGGCTGCAGCTTGACAATCTGGACCGCCCCATCCATCTCGAGCTGCGGGACGATGCCCGTGGCGAACGGGTGCGACTCGAGTACGAGGGCTGGAACTGGTCCGATACAGGTCTGCGACCCAGGCGCATGCGCCTGATCGAGGCGCCCGGGACGGTCAACGCCTTCACGCGCCTGGAGTTGCAGCTGGGCATCGTGCAGTGGGCTCCGGCGGCGGCAGGCCCCCCCTCGCGATGAATGCATCGACTGTCATCGAATTGTCATCTTTCGGTCATATCGTTGTGATCCCTGAACGCAATACTGATCCCCGCGAAGCAATGGCAACGGCCCGAATGCCTGCCCTGTTCGTGACTCCCATTCCAAACCGAGGAATACCGATCATGATGATGAAGAAATCCCTCGCCCTGGGCGTCGTCGCCGCCCTGGGAATGTCCGTCTCCGTGGCCTCCGCCCAGGTCGACCCGAACCTGCCCAGCTACGAGCGTGTATCCGGCATCTCCGGCAACCTGAGTTCCGTGGGTTCCGACACGCTGAACAACCTGATGACCCTCTGGGCGGAAGAGTTCACGAAGTTCTACCCGAACGTGAATATCCAGATCCAGGGTGCCGGCAGCTCCACCGCGCCCCCGGCCCTGATCGAGGGCACCGCCAACTTCGGGCCGATGAGCCGGCAGATGCGTGACTCCGAGGTGCGTGAGTTCGAGGAGAAGTACGGTTATCCGCCGACCGAAGTCCCGGTCGCGATCGACATGGTTGCGGTGTATGTAAACAAGGACAACCCGATCGAGGGCCTGACCCTGGAGCAGGTGGATGCGATCTTCTCCGAGACCCGCGCCTGCGGCCACGACCAGGACATCAGCAGCTGGGGTGACGCTGGCATGACCGGTAGCTGGGCCGACCGGGACATCACCATCTACGGTCGTAACGCCGTGTCCGGCACCTACGGCTACTTCAAGGAGAACGCACTCTGCGGCGGCGACTTCAAGGCGGAAGTCAACGAACAGCCGGGCTCCTCGGCCGTGGTTCGGGGCGTTGAGCAGACGCTCGGCGGCATCGGCTACTCCGGCATCGGCTACAAGACCTCCGGCGTGCGCGCGATCCCGCTGAATGGCGCCGAGGCCAGTGCGGACAACGCCGTCTCCGGCGAATTCCCGCTGGCCCGCTTCCTCTACGTGTATGCCAACCAGCATCCGAACGACGGCTGGAACCCGCTGGAGCAGGAGTTCTTCCGCATGGTGCTCTCGAAGGAAGGCCAGGAGGTCGTGGACAAGGATGGCTACGTTCCGCTGTCCGCCGCGGCCGCGGAGCGTTTCCTGAACGAGAAGAACCTGGACTGAGTTCGCTGGCCTGTGGGACGGGGCCCCGTCACTGTCTGTGGCGGGGCCCCTTTCTCTCTGAAACGATAGCGCGCAATCAGGGGTAGACCATGTCTGCGACCACGCCCGAAGACGGGCTCCCTTACGAATCCCCGCTCCCGACTTCGGAACGGCGCCAGAAGCTGCGCAGGAAACGCGCCTTCCGTGACGGGTTCTCGCGCTATGGCGTGGGTTCCAGCGGCATCGGCGTGATCATCGCGCTGGCCCTGATCTTCGTTTACCTGTTTTACGAGGCCTTCCCGCTACTCAAGCCCGTTAACGTCGCGATGGAGACCGAGTTCTCGGTGCCGTGGGACACCGATCCGACATCGACCCTGCATCTCACCCTGGACCGTTACGAGAAGATCGGCGCCCACTTTTCCGGGACCGGAGTCATCACGTTTTTCGAAGCGGGATCCGGTGCCGTCCGCTCGCGCGTGCCGGTCCCGGTGCCGGAAGGCGAGCGCGTCACGGCCTTCGGCAGCGGCGAGAGTCGGGATCGTCTCCATGTCTACGGATTTTCGGATGGCAGTATGCTGCCCCTGGAGGTCGAGTACACGCAGAGCTTTGTGCGCGGCGTTCGGCAGATCGAACCGGAGCTCGGGTTTCCCCTCGGCGAGGAACCCATCTCCCTCGGTGACAGGGGGATCGCGGACTACTCGGCGCTGACCGTGGTCGAAGGGCGGGGCGGGTACATTGTCGCCGGTGGCACCGAAGCGGGCGAGATCACGATGGCGCTCTTCACCACCCGGACCAATCTGATGACCGGCGCAGTCGAAAAACAGCGCCGGGATTTCCGTCTGCCCGACCTGGGGCGCCCGGTGCGCCAGATCCTGGTCAACGATTCGCTTCGCAACCTCTTCGTTGTCGATGACCGTGGCCGCCTCTTCAACTTCGACATCGTCGACCGGAACAACCCGTTCCTGATCGAGGAGGTCGACCTGACCGGACCGGATGCACGGGTCACCGCGGCCGAGCTCCTCGTGGGGTCGCGCTCATTGATCGTCGGCGGCTCGGATGGCAGCGTCCGCCAATGGTTCCTGGTCCGTGACGAGGAGACCGGCGAACCGCGCATGACCCCGATTCGAAGCTTCCGGAGACACGCCGGCGCGGTCACCGTGATCGAGCCGGAATATCTTCGCAAGGGCTTCATGACCGGTGATGCCGAAGGCAACGTCGGCCTGCACTACGCCACCTCCCATGCGACGCTCGCGATGCAGCAAGTGACCGAGAGTCCGATCGTGCGCATTGCGATGGGCCCCAATAACGGTCGCGCGCTGGTGACCGGCGAGGCCTCCGACGAGATGCGGGTTCTGACGATCGACAATCCACACCCGCAGACCTCGATCAGTGCGCTCTGGGGACCCGTCTGGTACGAGGGTCGCGGGGAACCCGCTTTCGTCTGGCAGTCGTCCTCGGCCGACGATGCCTTCGAGGCCAAGTACAGTCTCATACCCCTGTCCGTGGGGACACTCAAGGCTGCGGTATTCGCGATGCTGCTGGCGATGCCGTTGGCCATCATGGGGGCCATCTACACCGCGTATTTCATGGCGCCCGCCATCCGCCGCGTGGTCAAGCCCTCCATCGAGCTGATGGAGGCGTTGCCGACCGTGATCCTTGGATTTCTCGCCGGGATCTGGCTCGCGCCCTATATCGAGAACAATCTGCCAATCCTGCTCACCGGGCTGATCGCATTCCCTCTGTTCATCCTGGTGGCCGCATTCCTCTGGTCGCGGCTCCCGCACTCGGTGCGTGAGCTGGTGCCGGGAGGGTGGGAAGCGGCGCTCCTGATTCCGGTCGTAATCGCAACCGGCTGGCTGGTGGTGGCCACCAGCCCCCTTATCGAAGTCTGGTTCTTCGATGGCTCGATGCGACAGTGGTTCACCGATGTCGGCATTCCCTACGATCAGCGCAATGCACTGATCGTGGGCATGGCCATGGGTTTTGCGGTGATTCCCACCATCTTCTCCATCGCGGAGGACGCCGTGTTCAACGTGCCCCGCCATCTGACCAACGGTTCGCTGGCGTTGGGCGCCACACCCTGGCAGACCATGATGGGCGTCGTGCTGTTGACCGCAAGTCCCGGAATCTTCTCCGCGATCATGATCGGCTTCGGGCGTGCCGTTGGCGAGACCATGATCGTGCTGATGGCCTCCGGCAACAGCCCGGTGGTGAATTTCAACCTGTTCGAGGGCATGCGCACGCTTGCCGCCAATGTCGCCGTGGAGCTGCCGGAGACCGCCGTGGGTTCAACCCATTTCCGGGTGCTGTTCCTCTCCGCGCTGGTTCTCCTGGTGTTCACCTTCGTGCTGAATACGGCAGCGGAGATCGTGCGCCAGCGACTCCGCAAGCGCTACGCGTCGCTCTGACCCGGATCTGATTCGAGGAACACGAGATGAGAGAATGGTGGAAGAGCGGTTCCCCGTGGATCTGGCTGAACGGCGGAGCGGTAACAATCAGCATGATCATGGTCTTCGGGCTGCTCCTGCTGATCCTGGTGCGCGGGTTCGGAAACTTCTGGCCCCATGCGATTCTCGAGACGACCTACACGCACCCGGATGCGGATACCCCGGTACGGGTGATTGGCGAACTGCGCCGGTCGGAAACGCTCACCGCTCAGTCGATGCGGGACGCCGGGGTCGACATTCCGGGGGATCAGCTGCTGATTGAGCGGCACCTGATCAAGATGGGCAACCGTGATGTAACCAACCAGGATTTTGGATACTTCATAGACGGCTTCATGGACGATTGGCGGTACCCCGAGGACATCGGGGTCCTGGAGCGGCGGGAGTGGGGCGACTTCATGGGATACCCGTTGCGTCTGCTCGAGGAGGGCTCCACGGTAGCGGTGGGCGATGAGCTGTGGCCCGAGTTCCAGCGCCGGCTGGAGAGGAGCAACAACCTCTACGACGAGATCCGGGGCATCGAGCGCGGCGCGATCGGCCGGATCAATTTCGCGATCGAACGCGTGCGTCTGGATGAACGCAAGGCGGAACTCCGGGGAGCCTTGACGGATGAGCGGCGGGCGGAATTGGAGCAGCGGCGCGAGGAGCTGCAGGCAGAGTACCGCGTGCTGGAGGAACAGCTGAACCGGCTCTACGAAGCGGCCGCACGCGACGGTATCGTGATGCGGGTGGCCGATGGGCAGGAGGTGACGATCCGGCTCGCCGATATCGTGAAGGCCTGGCAGCCGAACAACATGTCCGTGCTCGAGAAGATCGGCTTCTACGCGAAGGACTTCTTCGACTTCATCTTCGGCTATCCCCGCGAGGCGAACACCGAGGGGGGGATCTTCCCGGCAATATTCGGCACCGTGGTGATGGTGCTGGTGATGTCCATCATCGTGACCCCCTTCGGCATCCTCGCGGCGATCTACCTGCGCGAGTACGCGCGACAGGGACCCATCCTGAAGACGGTGCGCATCTCCGTTTACAACCTGGCGGGGGTGCCGTCGATCGTGTTCGGGGTCTTCGGTCTCGGCTTCTTCGTGTACTTCCTGGGCGGGGCCATCGATCGGACCTTCTATCCCGAGGCGCTGCCGGCACCCACCTTCGGCACACCGGGCCTGTTCTGGGCCTCGCTGACCCTCGCGCTGCTGACGCTGCCGGTGGTGATCGTATCCACCGAGGAGGGTCTCGCGCGCATTCCGTCGACGATCCGCGAGGGTTCGCTGGCGCTGGGGGCGACGAAGGGGGAAACTCTGTGGAAGGTGGTGGTGCCGCTGGCAACGCCCGCGATGATGACCGGCCTGATCCTGGCGATCGCGCGTGCCGCCGGCGAGGTCGCCCCGCTGATGCTCGTCGGCGTGGTGAAGCTTGCACCAACGCTGCCCGTCGACGGGAATTTCCCGTTCATTCACCTGGAGCGCAAGATCATGCACCTCGGGTTCCACATCTACGACGTGGGCTTCCAGAGCCCGCACGCAGAGGCTGCAGAGCAACTGGTCTATGCCACCGCATTGATCCTGGTGCTGCTGATCGTGGTGCTGAATCTCACCGCGATCACGATCCGTAACCACCTGCGCGAGAAGTACCGCGCGGAAAGCGATTGAGGGCCGGTAATTCGGCCCAGTGACGAGATGTCGAGTATGTTGACGGAGAACCAAATGAGCCAGAGGAACCCCGCCGCGACCAGCCTGAATGCCAGTCTGTTCGAGGGCACCAGCCGCCAGGTCCGGTCCCTTGCGGACGAAAAAATAGCGATCACCGTCGAAGGCCTGGACCTGTACTACGGCGATGACCAGGCCCTGAAGGGGATTAGCATGAAGATTCCCGAGAGGCGGGTGACCGCCTTCATCGGCCCTTCAGGCTGCGGCAAGTCGACCCTGCTGCGGTGCTTCAATCGCATGAACGATCTGGTGGACTCCTGCCGGATCGAGGGGGCGATCAATCTGCATGGTGACAACATCTACGGCCGGGGTACCGATGTCGCGGAGCTCCGCCGCCGGGTGGGGATGGTGTTCCAGAAGCCGAATCCATTTCCGAAGTCGATCTACGAGAACGTCGCCTACGGCCTGCGGCTGCAGGGGGTGAAGAACAAGCGCCTGCTCGATGAGGTCGTCGAGCGTTCGATCAAGGCCGTCGGGCTGTGGGACGAGGTGAAGGACCGCCTGCAGAGCAACGCCTTCGGCCTGTCCGGCGGGCAGCAGCAGCGCCTGGTGATTGCCCGCGCGATCGCGATCGAGCCGGAAGTGATCCTGCTCGACGAGCCCACCTCGGCACTGGACCCGATCTCGACCGCCAAGATCGAGGAGCTGATGGAGGAGCTGAAGGAGAAATACACCATCCTGATCGTCACCCACAACATGCAGCAGGCGGCGCGCGTCTCCGATTACACCGCGTACATGTATCTCGGGGAATTGATCGAATATGCCGACACCATGCACCTGTTCACCAATCCGGGCCAGAAGGCGACCGAGGATTACATCACTGGCCGCTACGGCTGAAGCGCGGGTCGCGCGAAGCCCGGTTGGTCCACAAACTTGAAACCACCAGCAGGAAGGGGGTCGGCATGGAAAACAGGCGTATTGGCGGGCATTACTCGCATCGTTACGACGCGGAGCTGGAAGAGGTCGTCAACCGTGTGCTTGCCATGGGTGGCCTCGTGGAGTCCCAACTGTCGAACGCGCTCCAGGCCTTCATCGACGGCGATTCCCCGGTCGCGCAGGAGGTCACGGAGAACGATACGCGGGTCAACACCTTCGAGGTGACCATTGACGAACGCTGCGTGGAGATCCTCGCCCGGCGCCAGCCGGCGGCGATGGACCTGCGCCTGATCGTCGCGGTGATCAAGACCATCACGGACCTCGAACGCATCGGCGACCTGGCGGCGTCGATCGCACGCATGGCGCTGCGCCAGGCCCAGGGCGACCGGCCGCGCAAGCAGACCTTCCGCGACATCGAGACCATGGGCAACCGCGTGATCAAGATGCTCGGGGATGCGCTCGATGCATTCGCCCGCATGGACGCCGCGGCCGCGGTGACCGTGGTGCGCCAGGACTTCGCGATCGACAGCGACCACGAGGCCATCATGCGGCAGAACGTGACGTACATGATGGAGGATCCGCGGAACATCTCGCGGATGCTGGACGTGACCCATGCGACCAGGGCGCTGGAGCGCGTCGGGGACCACGCCCGGAACATGTGCGAATACACCATCTACCTCGTCAAGGGGCGCGACGTGCGCCACATCGATCTGAGCGAGATGGAGGCCATCGTCGAGGAAAAGGCCGTACAGGGCACAAACAAAAAGGGGACAGATTTATAAATCTGTCCACGTTCCCGGCGCAAGGGGGACAGATTTACAAGTCTGTCCCCG